>JBDLTM010000088.1:0-8506 GCA_039805805.1 Pseudomonadota bacterium
CTGGCCGTGAAGATGCGCGCGTCGGCGTAGCCGCGCGCCCCGGCGATCGCCTTGCCGCGCAAGGGGGCAAAGACATGGATATGGCCGTCGGCGATGACTTCGGCGCCCGGATTGACCGCCGCCAGCAGCACGAGGTCGCGTCCACGCGCGTAGACCTGCTGGCCGGAGCGCAGCGGCTTGTCGACGATCAGTGCGGGCAGCAGCTGGGGCTCGGCAGCGACAGGGGCCGGGGCGGGCGCCGGCTCGGGCTGGCTTTCGCCGCGCGCCAGCGTGGCGTCGTCGGCCTGCGCCAGCCCGGCCTGCAGCGCCGACTGCATCTGCCTGGGGTTGCCGCCCTTGACGGCCACCGGAACCAGGTGGAAGCGGCGCAGCAGGGGCAGCAGGTAGCTCCACTCCGGACTTTCCTCGCTGTCCTTGATCGGGGACAGGTCGATCAGCAGGGGATCGCCGGAGAAGAAGTCGGGACTGGCTCCATAGCGCTGTTCCAGCTCCCTTGCCACGTCGTTGAGCTGGGTCGACTTGAGTAACAGGGCGACCAGCGGCAACTGGGCGCTTTTGATCTCGAACAGGGGGGCAGTCGCGCCCGGTGCAGCAGAAGACATGCAGATGACGGTCTGAAAACACAAATCTTAACAGCCGGTACTCAAAGCGCCAAAAGCGACAGGGAGGGTTTTCCCTCGCCTGCCAGTCTTTTCCCGCTTGTCCTGTATTGATGACTTTTATTTGAATTGAATCATAGTTGTCGTAGTAGAGCCCTTGAAAATCCTGTGGAAAAGCCTGTTTTCAAAAAACTTATCAACAGCTTGAAGATTGTAAAAGTCTGTGCACAGCTGGAATTCTAGCTGGCTCTTCGGCCGAACAAGTCCGATAAATCTCCACTGCTTGTGGATAAATCAAAAATTTCCATTTCTTTATGCACAGCCTTGTGCAAAAAGAAACGCCGCCCAGTGGGCGGCGTCAGCGCTGGCGGGTCCGGTGACGATTCCGGACCGGCCTCCTCGCGTCGAGCGGGTCAGGCCTGGACGGGGTAACCTTCCTCGGCGATCGCCGCTGCCAGCGCCTCGCGTGGCTGGCTCGACTCGACCTCGACGCGATTCTGGGCTCGGTCGATCCTGACCTGCGCTTGCGGATCGAGGCTGCGGATCGCCTGCGTGACGGCCTTCTCGCAATGGCCGCAGGTCATTCCGGTGACGGTGAAGCTGTGTTGCATCTCAAGACTCCTGCATCGGGTTGGAAACACCCCTGAGTATGGACCGCCTTTCAGGTTCATACTGGAGGTATGGAACAAGCGACTACCTCGATTGCGTCTGAGCCTTCCAGTTGCGAGATCGATTTCGGCATCGGCGGCATGACCTGCGCCTCCTGCGTGGGGCGGGTCGAGCGCGCGCTGCGCAAGATTCCCGGCGTCGAGCAGGCCAGCGTCAACCTGGCGACCGAGACCGCGCGCGTGCGCTGGCAGGCCGGCAACGAGGACGCCGACTCCATGCCGGCCCGGCTGCAGCGCGCGGTGCGCGACGCCGGCTACGAGCCCCGGCCGACCGAAGCCGCGGATGCCGAGCCTGCCCGGGGCTGGCTGGGCCTGCCGCAAGATGCCTGGCCAGTGCTGCTGGCCGCGCTGCTGTCGGCGCCGCTCGCGCTGCCGATGCTGGGCCAGCCCTTCGGCCAGCACTGGATGCTGCCGGCCTGGCTGCAGTTCGGACTCGCGACGCCGGTGCAGTTCTGGCTCGGTGCACGCTTCTACCGCGCCGCCTGGCATGCGCTGAAGGCGCGCAGCGGCAATATGGAGCTGCTGGTGGCCATCGGCACCAGCGCGGGCTGGGGTCTCAGCACTTGGCTCTGGTGGCGCGCCGGGGAAGGCGAGATGCCGCATCTCTACTACGAGGGCTCGGCGCTGGTGATCACGCTGGTGCTGCTGGGCAAATGGCTGGAGTCGCGCGCCAAGCGCCAGGCGACCGAGGCGATCCGCTCGCTGCATGCCTTGCGGCCCGAGGTCGCCCACCTGCTGCCCGACGGCATCAGGCGCGAGGAAATGGTCGACGTGCCGGTGGCCGAGCTGCTCCCGGGCGACCGGGTGCTGGTGCGACCGGGCGAGCGCATCCCGGCCGACGGCGAGCTGCTGCAGGGCCAGACCCAGGTCGACGAGTCGATGCTGACCGGCGAGCCGATGCCGGTGCCCAAGCAGCCCGGCGACCGGCTCACCGGCGGCAGCCTGAACGGCGACGGCGCGGTCGAGCTCCGCGTCGCGGCGGTCGGTGCGCAAAGCGTGCTCAACCGCATCATCGCGCTGGTGCAGGACGCGCAGGCCGCCAAGCCGCCGATCCAGCGCCTGGTGGACCAGGTCGCCGCGGTGTTCGTGCCCGCGGTGCTGGCGATGTCTGTCCTGACCTTCTGCGGCTGGTTCTTCTGGCAGGGCGCCACGCTGGAGGATGCGCTGCTGCCCGCGGTCGCGGTGCTGGTGATCGCCTGTCCCTGCGCGCTCGGCCTCGCGACTCCGGCCGCCATCATGGCCGGCACCGGCGTGGCGGCGCGGCACGGTATCCTGGTGCAGGACGCCGAGGCGCTCGAGACCGCCTGCCGCGTCGACACGGTGGCGTTCGACAAGACCGGCACGCTGACGGTGGGCGAGCCCAGCTTGAGCGCGCTGGTCGCCGCGCCCGGAATCGACGCTGCCGGCGCCTTGCAGGGTGCTGCCGCGCTGCAGCGCCAGAGCGCGCATCCGCTGGCGCGCGCGGTCGTCGCTGCCGCCGAGGCAGTGCCCGGCGCCCAGGCGCTTGCCGCGCAGGAGGCGCAGGCGGCGCCGGGACGCGGCAGCCATGGCCTGGTGCAGGGGGCCCATCTGCATCTGGGCAGCCTGCGCTGGATGGACGAGCTCGGCGTGGCCTTGGGCGAACTCGGCGCGCGCGCCGCCGCGCTGCAGGAAGAGGGCGCGACCGTTTCGGCGCTGGCGCTGCGCCTGCCCGAGGGCCGTTTCGTTCCGCTGGCGCTGCTCGCCTTTGCCGACGAGGCCAAGCCCGGCGCGCAGGCCGCGATCGCCGGGCTGCGCGCGCGCGGCCTGCGCTTGCTGATGATCTCGGGTGACAACCGCGGCGCGGCCGAGGCGATGGCGCGAAAGCTCGGGCTCGATCCCGCGGCCGGCGAGGTGCTGGCCGAGGTGCTGCCGGGCGACAAGGCCGCGCGCGTCGCCGAGCTGCGCCAGGGCGGCCGCCGCGTCGCGATGGTCGGCGACGGCGTCAACGACGCGCCCGCGCTGGCGGCGGCCGACGTCGGCATCGCGATGGCGGCAGCGCGCAGCGGATCCGACGTCGCGATGCACGCGGCCGGCATCACGCTGATGCGCGGCGAGCCGCAGCTGGTGGCGGCGGCGCTCGACATCTCGCGCCGCACGGTCAGCAAGATCCGGCAGAACCTGTTCTGGGCCTTCGCCTACAACGTGGCGGGAATCCCGCTGGCGGCGCTGGGCTACCTGGATCCGGTGTTCGCGGGGGGCGCGATGGCGCTGAGCTCGGTCAGCGTGGTGAGCAACGCGCTGCTCCTCAAGCGCTGGAAGCCGTGAGCTGCCGCAGCTGCTCGTAGAGGTGGCGCTCGGCATCCGAGAGATGCTCGGGGACGCGGACTTGCAGCTTGAGCAGCAGGTCGCCTCGCCCGTCATGGCCGAAGTGCGGCAGGCCCTTGCCGCGCAGCCGCAGCACGGTGTCGGGCTGGGTGCCGGCCGGCACCCTGACGCCGGCCTGGCCGTCGAGCGTCGGCACCTGCAGCTCGGTGCCCAGCACGGCGTCGACCAGCGGCAGCGGCTGCGCGCGCCAGAGGTCGGCGCCGGCGCGATCGAAGCGCGGATCGGGGCGGCTGCGCACCAGCACGTAGAGGTCGCCTGGCTGCCCCCCGGCAGCCGGCGCCGGCTGGCCATGGCCGGGCACGCGCAGCGCCATGCCGTCCTCGATGCCGGGCGGAATCCGCAGCGTGATCTTGTCGGCACGCAGCACCTGGCCTTCGCCATGGCATTCCTCGCAGGGATGCTCGATCACGGAGCCGAGACCGCCGCAGGCCGCGCAGGGCAGCACCTGCTGGAACAGGACATGGCCTTCGTGGCTCTTGCGCACCTCGCGCCCGCTGCCCTGGCAGGCACTGCAGGCATGTGGCTGGGTGCCGGGCTGGGCGCGGCTGCCACGGCAGGCCGGGCAACTCACGAAGCGCTCGAAGCGCAGCATCTCCTCGCCGCCCTTCAGCACGCGCTCGAGCGGGATCTGCAGCGGCAGCTCGAGGTTGTCGCCGCGCACCGGTCCCTGGCGGCGCCGGCCGCCACCGAAGAAGCGCTCGAACAGGCCGCCGCCGAGGTCGAATCCGAGGCCGCCGAACAGGTCCTCGAAGTCGATGCCGCCGAACAGGTCCTCGGGCCGCAGGTCGCCCAGGCCGCCGAAGCCGCGCGCATCGTAGTCGGCGCGCTTGCCAGGGTCGGACAGCACGGCGTAGGCCTCGGCGATCTCCTTGAAGCGCTCCTCGGCGCCCGGAGACTGGTCGCGGTCGGGATGGTGCTTGAGCGCCAGCCGGCGGAAGGCGTCGCGGATCGCCTTGGCGTCGGCTTCGCGCGCCAGTCCCAGCACCTCGTAGTAGTCGCGCTTGCCCGCTTCCGCCATCCGACCCGTCCCGCGCTCAGTGGTAGTCGGCATCGACCACTCGCGCGCCGCCGGACGACGGCGACGGCCCGGCGGGGCCTCCTGGGGCTGTGCCCGCCGAGCCGCCCGGCGGAGTGCCGTAGCGCACCTCCTGGTAGGGTCCGGTGCCGGGCGGCTGCGCCTGGACGTAGACCATGGTGCCGGCTTCCTTGAGCATCTGGCGCAGCTTCTCGGATTTCTCCTTCACCTGGGCGACATCCTTGGCGGCGATCGCCTCCCTGGCCTGGCGGCGCGCCTGTTCCAGCCTGGCCTTCATCTCGGCGGTGAGCTTGTCGGGGAAGTCGGCCGCCATCTTCTCGGCCTGGTAGCACAGGCTCTCGCACTCGTTGACCGCCTCGGCATCGGCGCGCCTCTGCCTGTCGGCCTCGGCGTACTGCTCAGCCTCCTGCACCATGCGCTCCTTGGCGCCGCGATCGAGCCGGGTCGATCCGCTGATGCGCACCGACTGGCTGCGGCCGCTGGCGACGTCCTTGGCGCTGACGTCAAGGATGCCGCTGGCGTCGATGTCGAAGCTGACCTCGATCTTCGGGATGCCGCGCGGCGCCGGCGGGATGCCGTCGAGGTTGAACTCGCCTAAAGCGACGTTGTCGGCCGCCATCGCGCGCTCGCCCTGGAACACATGGATCGTGACCGAGGTCTGCAGGTCGGCCGCGGTGGTGAAGGTCTCGGTCTTCCTGACCGGCACCGGCGTGTTGCGCGCGATCAGCGGCGTGGCGACGCCGCCCAGCGTCTCGACGCCCAGCGTCAGCGGCGTCACGTCGACCAGCACGATGTCCTTGACCTCGCCGGCCAGGATGCCGGCCTGGATCGCGGCGCCGCAGGCCACGCATTCCATCGGATCGACGCCCTGCTCGGCCTGGCGTCCGAGGATCTGCTCGAAGAAGGCGCGCACCACCGGCATGCGCGTCGGCGCTCCGACGAAGACGATGCGGTCGACCTGCTGCGGCGTGATACCTGCGTCGCGCAGCGCCTGCTCGACCGGATGGCGGCAGCGCTCGATCACCGGCTGGACCAGTCGCTCGAGCTCGGCGCGGCCCAGGTCGAGCTCGAGGTGGCGCGGCTCTCCGCCCACGACGCCGATGTAGGGCAGGCTCAGGTGGGTGGTGACGCTGGTCGAGAGCTCGATCTTGGCCATCTCGGCCGCTTCCAGCAGGCGCGCTGCGGCCTTGGCATCGCGCCGAACGTCGATGCCGCTCTGCTCCAGGAAGCGCTGCGCCAGCGCGTCGAACAGCACCTGGTTCATGTCGGTGCCGCCGAGTTTCGTGTCGCCGCTGGTGGACTTGACCTCGAACACGCCCTGGCCGAACTCCATGATCGTGACATCAAGCGTGCCGCCGCCCAGGTCGACCACTGCGATGCGCAGGTCGGCGCCGGCGCGGTCGATGCCGTAGGCCAGCGATGCCGCGGTCGGCTCGTTGACCAGGCGCACCACTTCGAGTCCCGCGATGCCCGCGGCGTCCTTGGTCGCGCTGCGCTGGTTGTCGTCGAAGTAGGCCGGCACCGTGACCACCGCCTGCGTCACCCGCTCGCCGAGGAAGGCCTCGGCGTCGCGCTTGATCTTCTGCAGCAGGAAGGCCGACAGCTGCTCGGGCGTGAACTCACGCTCGCGCAGGCGCACGCGGTCGCGTGTGCCCATGCGGCGCTTGAAGGCGGTGGTCGTGCCCTCGGGGTTGGCGGCGGCCTGGCGCCGAGCCGGCTCGCCGAGCAGCATCTGGCCGTCGGCGGTGACCGCGACGTAGCTCGGGAAGGCCTTGCCGCCCAGGCTCACGCCCTCGGCGCTCGGGATGATGACGGGCCGGCCGCCGCGCAGCACGGCGGCGGCCGAGTTCGAGGTGCCGAGGTCGATTCCTATGATGGCCATCGCTGTTTTCTCCCTGCATGCTTGTTCTTCGATCATGCCCGCGCCGGCGTGGCGCGGCAAGCCGGATTTGCGAACAATGCCATCGCCACCTGCCCGGTCAGGCTTGCCCAATCCCTTGCCGGCCCGCAGAATCCCATGAGAACAGGGAGGACAATGCGATGAATGGAACTGCGGATTGGCCGGGTGCCTGGCGACTGCAGGCGGGCGATGCGCTGGTGGTCGTCGACGTCCAGCGCGACTTCCTGCCTGGCGGTGCGCTCGCCGTCCCCGAGGGTGACCGCGTCGTGTCGGCGATCAACCGCTACCTGGGCCGCTTCGAGCGCGAGGGCCTGCTGGTCGTGCTCACGCGCGACTGGCATCCGGCCGACCATTGCTCCTTCCAGTCCCAGGGCGGACCCTGGCCACCGCACTGCGTCGCGGGCACGCCCGGAGCGGACTTCGCCGCTGGCCTCGCTCTGCCTGCGACCGCCATCTTCATCTCCAAGGCGACGCGGCGCGAGGTCGATGCCTACTCCGACTTCGAGGGCACGCCATTGGCGGACTGGCTGCACAAGCTGGGCATACGCCGGCTGCTGGTCGGCGGGATCGCGACCGACTACTGCGTCAGGGCGACCGTGCTCGATGCCTTGCGCGAAGGCTTCGAGGTACTGCTGCTGGTCGACGCGATCCGCGCTGTCGAGGTGCGGCCGGGCGACGGCGCGCGCGCCGAGCAAGCCATGCTGCAGGCCGGAGCCCGGCCTGTCATATTCGAGCAGCTGGCTGGGGCGGGCACATGAGCCGCGGCGACAGCGCGCTGCTGACCGACCTCTACCAGCTCACCATGCTGCAGGCCTACCATGACGAGGGCCTGGACCAGACTGCGGTGTTCGAGCTCTTCGTGCGCGCGCTGCCCGCGCAGCGCAACTTCCTGCTGCTGGCGGGAATCGAGCAGGCGCTGGGCTATCTCGAGCAGCTGAGATTCGATCCCGGCGAGCTCGACTGGCTGCGCGCCACGGGTCGCTTCCGCACCGACTTCCTCGACTGGCTCAGCGAGCTGCGCTTTACCGGCGAGGTGCACGCGATGCGCGAGGGCACGGTCTTCTTCGCCGACGAGCCGGTGCTACGGGTCGAAGCGCCGATCGCGCAGGCGCAGCTGGTCGAGAGCCGGTTGCTGAACCTGGTCCACTACGCCACGCTGGTGGCGAGCAAGGCTGCGCGCTGCCGACTCGCCGCGCCCGACAGCCTGCTGGTCGATTTCGGGCTGCGGCGCGCGCATGGCGCCGAAGCCGGCCTGCTGGCGGCCCGATCGAGCTATCTAGCCGGCTTCGCGGGCAGCGCGACCGTGCTGGCAGGCCAGCGCTACGGCATCCCGGTGTTCGGCACCATGGCGCATTCCTACATCGAGGCGCACGAGCTCGAGGTGCAGGCCTTCCGGTCCTATGCGGATGCGCTGTCCGGGCTGAAAGGGCCGCTCACGCTGCTGATCGACACCTACGACACCGAGGCGGCCGCGCGCAAGATCGTCGCGCTCGCACCGGCGCTGGAGCGGCGCGGCGCGCGCATCGCGTCGGTGAGGATCGACAGCGGCGACCTGGCCCAGCATGCGCGCCGGGTGAGGGCCATACTCGACCAGGGTGGGCTGCAGGGCGTCGGCATCTTCGCCAGCGGCAACCTCGACGAATGGCGCCTGCGCAGCCTGCTGCAGGCCGGCGCCCCCATCGACGGCTTCGGCGTCGGCACCGCGCTGAGCATCTCGACCGACGCGCCGGCGCTCGATGCGGTCTACAAGCTGCAGAGCTATGCGGGACGAGCACGGCGCAAGCGCTCCGAGGGCAAGGCGACCTGGCCCGGCGCCAAGCAGGTCTGGCGCTGGAGCGGGCCGGACGGCCGCATCGAACGCGACCTGGTCGCGCTGGCGGATGAGCCGGCGCCGGCCGGCGCAGAGGCACTGCTGCAGCCCGTCATGCGCGCGGGCCGCCGCATCGCGCCACCCGAG
>JBDLTM010000089.1:0-8495 GCA_039805805.1 Pseudomonadota bacterium
TCGACCTCTGCCGTCGCCTGGCGCAATCCGGCCACGAGGTCCATTACTGGCCCGAGCTCAAGGCCATGCACATCGGCGGCGCCTCGGCGCGCACCGTCGAGCAGGCACGCGTCTCGCGCGCCGGAGCCCAGCTCGAGAGCTGGCGCATGCGCAGCGCCGTGCTCTACTACCGCAAGCACCACGGCGCGCTGGGTGCCTGTGGCCTGCAATGGCTCGAGCGCGGCTGGCATACGCTGCGGCGCTGGAAGGCGTTGCTCCAGGGCCGGCAGGAGCAGGCCGCGGACTTCGGCGCTCACTGCGCGCAGCTCAGGCAGGCCTGGTGTGACACGCAAGGCGGCATGCAGAGCCCGCCACGCCCCTGGTGAAGCATGGACAGCCCGTCTGCTCTCGAGACCGGCGCAGCGCTTGCACCAGCGCCAGGGCTCAGGCGCTGCATGATTGCGGCCGCCGGCTGGCTGCTGGCCAGCAACCTGGGCTCGCAGGCGCTGCGCCTGCTCAGCAACCTGCTGCTGACCCGCCTGCTGCTGCCCGAGGCCTTCGGCCTGGTCGCTGCCGCCAACACGCTCTATTTCGCGCTCATCATGTTCTCCGACATGGGCGTCTGGCAGAGCGTGGTGCGCTCGCATGGCGTGCAGACGCGCTTCCTGGGGACCGCCTGGACCGTGCAGCTGCTGCGCAGCGCGCTGCTCGCAGCCATCGTGCTGGCGCTCGCGCTGGGACTTGAGTTCAGCCGCAGCGCCGGATGGTTCGCCGCCGGCACCGTCTACGCCGATGCGCGCCTGCCCGCCATCACCGCGCTGTTCGCGCTGAGCGCGCTGCTGCAAGGACTCGAATCGATGAAGATCGCCATCGCCCAGCGCGAGCTTCGCACCGGCGAGATCGCCCGGCTCGACCTGGGCTCGCAGTTGCTGGCCACCCTCGTGACGCTGCTGCTGGCCTGGCACACCCATTCGCCCTGGGCGCTCGCTCTGGGCTCGGTCGCGGGTTCTGCCTTGCGCGCCGCTGGCAGCCACTTGCTGCTGCCCGGCCCCTTCACTCGGCCCTGCTGGGAGCCCCAGTCCGCGCGCGAGCTGCTGTCCTTTGGTCAGTGGATCTTCGTCTCGTCGATCATCGGCTTCCTGGCCGCGCACGGCGAGAAGCTGATCCTGGGCGCCAGCCTGCAATCCGCCAGCTTCGGCCGCTTCACGATCGCGGAGACACTGGTGGCCGCGATCGCGGGACTCTATGCCAGCCTCAACGGCCATCTGGTCTTCGCGCGCCTGAGCGAGGCGCTGCGCACGGGCCAGTCGTCCGAAGCGAATCGTTTCTACTGCCGCGCGCAGCAAGGCGCCGACCTGCTGCTGGGCCTGCTGTCGGGCACTCTGCTGCTCTGCGGTCAATGGGTGGTCTGGCTGCTCTACGACCCGCGCTACCGCGAGGCCGGCTGGATGCTGCAATGGCTGGGCCTGGGTCTGCTGGCCATGCGCTACCAGGTGCTGGAGCAGTTGATGTTCGCGCGCGGCCAGCCGGCACTGGTCAGCGCCAACAATGCGCTGCGCGCGCTGGCGCTGGTGCTGACGATCCCGGCTGGCTACGCGCTGGCTGCCGAAGCCGGCGCCATCGCCGCCGTGGTGCTGAGCCAGTTTGCCGGCTGGCCGCTGGCGCTCAGGTTCAAGCACCGGCAGGGCCTGCTGACGCGCGACACCGAGCTTGGCTGGCTGCCGGCGCTGGCCACCGGAATGGCGCTGGGCTGGGGACTCGACCGGCTGCTGTTGCTGGCCCTGCCGGCACTGGCGACTGCCTGAATTGAGCGACCGCTTCACCACCATGTCCTCGACCCGACATCAATGCAGCCACTGACATGAAGATCACCTTTCTGCTGCCCACCGACGACCTCACCGGCGGCAACCGCGTCGTCGCCACCTATGCCCGGCTGCTGCTGCAGCGCGGCCACGAGGTGCTGGTCGTCATCAACGGGCCGCGGCGCTTCACGCTGCGCGAGAAATGGCGCGCCCTGCGCCACGGCTACCGGGACAAGCTGCGCGAGCTGAGCCGCCCGCGTCCGGGCCATGTCTCGATGTCCGGCGTGGCCTTCAAGCGGCTCGAGCGCCACCGGCCGATCGTAGCGGACGATCTGGCGGACGCCGACTTCGTCGTCGCAACCTGGTGGGAAACCGCGGCCTGGATGGAAGGCTTGCCCGCCAGCAAGGGCTGCCAGGTGCACCTGATCCAGGGCTACGAGACCTGGACCGGTGATGCGACACGGGACCAGGTCAAGCGCGCGCTGCGCCTGCCCAACCTGAAGATCGCGATCTCGCAGGGACTCAGGCAGCAGATCAAAGCCGAGCTCGGCGCGCTGGCGATCCAGGTGGTTCCCAATGCGGTCGACACCGTGCAGTTCGACGCGCCTCGCCGCCTGCGCAGCAGCGTCCCGACCGTGGGCTACATCTACCTGCACGACCCGATCAAGGGCAGCGACCTGTGCGCACGCGCCGTGCAGCTGGCGCGCGAGCGCATGCCCGGCTTGCGTGTGCTCGCCTTCGGCTCCGAAAGCCCGCGCGATGCATCAGAGCTCATGCCTGGCACCGAGTTCGTGCTGCGCCCGCGCCAGGATGAGCTCGCCGGACTCTATGCCCGCTGCGACGCCTGGCTGTTCGCCTCCCGGGTCGACAGCTTCGGCCTGCCGATACTCGAAGCCATGGCCTGTCGTACCCCCGTGATCGGGGTTCCGGTCGGCGCGGCTCCTGATCTGCTCGCCGGCGGGGCCGGCGTACTGGTGCCACCCGAATCGCCCGAGGCCATGGCGGAGGCCATCGTGAGGCTCTGCACTGGACCAGAATCGGACTGGCAAGCCATGTCCGACCTGGCCTACCAGCGCGCGCACGGCTACAGCTGGGATGACGCCTGCGACAGGCTGCTGGGTGTGCTCGCAAAGGCCGGACCTGCGGAAGCTGCCGACAGCGCGCGCATCAATGAACGCGAGGGTGGGCCTGCATGAGCCAGCTTGCCCTCATCACTTCGACGATCGCGCCGGCTACGGGCACGCACCTGCTCGCCCGCGCCGACCCGGCTCAGCGCCTGCTTGACTACCAGCAAGGCTTCGCCTTCTACTGCGACCGCCTGCGCGAGGGCGTCTTCGACGCGATCAGCTATGTCGACAACTCGGGCTACCCGCTCGATTCGCTGCGCCAGATCGCGCGCGCCAAGGGCGTCGAGACGCGCGTCGAGTTCATCAGCTACCGCTCGGACCTCAACCCCGGCAACGGCCGCTTCTACCTCGAGATCCGCCTGATCGAGCATTTCATGCGGCAGTCAATGCTGCTGCGCGAGCTCGACGAGCCGCAGGTCTGGAAACTCTCGGGGCGTTACCGCATCGCCAACATCGCCGCGCTGGTGCGCTCCTGTGTCGATGGCGGCCGCCACGACCTCTGCATCAACTGCCGCAACCACCCGCTGCGCTGGGCCGACTTCTACGTAGCCGCCTTCACGAGCGCCGGCTGGAGGCGGCTGTTCGCCGACCGGCTCAGCCGCTACGAGGGCCCGGTCGACGGAGAGCGCATCCTGCGCGATCAGCTCGAGGGCAGCGACCTGACCGGGATCAGGGTCAGCAGGCGCTTCAAGGTCGTTCCGCGCATCGAGGGCGTGCGCGGCTTCGACGGCGCCCGATATCACGGCGCGCGCGAACGCGTCAAATACTGGGTTCGCTGCGTGCTCAACCGCATCGCGCCCTCGCTCTGGATCTGAGGGCGCCAGAACATGCCGCTGAACCAGCATGTACAGACGCTGCGCGGCCTGGCCATCATGCTGCTGGTGCTGTACAAGGTCGTCGGCACCGATCCCGATGTCGGGCTGGAGGTCGCCGACGGTCCGCTGCGCTGGTTCAACGACGGGCTGGCCTACCTGCGCATGCCGCTGTTCACCTTGCTGTCCGGGCTGGTCTACGGCAGGCGGCCCTTCCGAGCGGGCGATGACGACAAGGCCTTCCTGCTCGGCAAGGCCAGACGCCTGCTGCTGCCCATGCTCGTGGTCGGCACGCTGTTCGCGCTGCTGCAGTGGCACACGCCCGGAACCCACGGCCAGAACTCCGACTGGCGGCTGCTGCACATCGTGCCGGTCAACCACCTCTGGTACTGCGAGGCGCTTTGCTGGATCTTCCTGCTGGTCTGGCTGCTGGACGGTCAGGCCTGCATCCGCCGCCCGATGGATTTTTCGCTGGCCTGGCTGGCCGCCGCGCTGGCGTATCTGTACCTGCCCGGAACCCCTCTGCTGGCGATCGAAGGCACGCTCTACCTGCTGCCCTATTTCCTGGCCGGTCTGGCCATCGCTCGCTTCGGAGCCTGGGACGCCCTGGAAGGCTGGCAGGCCAGGACCCTGCTGCTGCTGCCCGCCCTGCTGGCGGTCTGGCAGCTCGGCGTGCCGACCTATCACAGCGACCGTCGCAACCTGCTGACGCTGCTGGCCGGGCTGTCGCTCTGCGGTCTGGTGCTCGGCCTGCGCCTGCGCTGGGACTGGCTGGCACGCCTGGGCAACTCGTCCTATCCGATCTTCCTTTATCACATCTTCTTTACCGCGGCGTCGCGCATCGCGCTCGAGCGCCTGGGCGTGCAGTCGCTCGAAGTCAAGCTGCTGGCCGGACTGGCGCTGGGCCTGCTCGGGCCGATGCTGTTCGAGCAACTGGCCGCGCGTCAGTCATGGTCGGCGCTCTGGCTGCTCGGCCAGTCGCGATCACGCCGCCCAGCCACGACCATGCCATCATGAAGCCCCTGCACATCGCCAACCACAGCCACCTGTCGCCGCAATGGCGCTGGCTGGAGCCGCGCCTGGACAGCGCAGCGCTGAGCTGGAGCCAGCACAGCAGTCTGCAGCAGCCGCGCCTGCATGACATTCCGCTGCTGGGCACCAGGCTCGCCAGACTGCTGGCCGCGCAATCGGCAGTCGCCCAGGCCAGCGCAACAGACCGGGCGCTGCTGGTCTCGCACGGCCCCCGGCCGGCCTGGTACGCGGCACGGCTGGCGCAATGGCGCGGCCGCGGCGACCTCCCGCACCTGGCCTTCTCGTTCAATTTCACCGAGTTGCCCGGTGGCTGGATTCGGCGCGAGATGGCGCGAGCCTTCGCCAGCATCGACCGCTTCACGGTGTTCTCGAGTCTGGAACGCAAGCTCTATGCGGACTACTTCGACCTCGACCCGGCCAGGATAGACATGCTGCACTGGGGCGTGCAGCCGCCTGAAGCCGCGACGCTGCCGCGCCCGCCGGTCAGCGGCCGATATGTCTGCGCCGTCGGCAGCCAGGGCCGGGACTACCAGACGCTGTTGCGGGCCGTGCGACAGCTGCCGCGCATCCCGCTGCACCTGGTCGTCCATCCCGAGAACCTGCGCGGCCTCGAGCTGCCGGCCAACGTCACCGTTCACGCCAGCGTCCCGAACGCGGTCGCCAACGGCATCATTGCGCACGCCGCGCTCATGGTGCTGCCGCTGCAGCACGAGCGAGTGCCCTGCGGCCATGTGACCGCCGTGACGGCGATGCACCTCGGCGTGCCGATCGTGGCGACCGACTCGGCAGGGCTGCACGACTACCTGCGCGACGGCCAGACCGCAATGCTGGTGCCACCGCACGACCCTGATGCGATGGCGCGCTCGATCCAATCTGCCTGGGAAGACGCCGACCCGGCAAAAAAGCTTGCCAGCCGGGCGCTGCGCTTCGCCCAGGCCCACTGCACCGAAGACACGATCCTGCAATACTTGCGCGCCTACCTCGATGCAAGATTCGGGCTCAAGCTTTCCATGCCCCGAATGCAGGCGTGATTGGACAGCCTGCTCGAGGCAAGGAGTCTCCCCATGAAAATGCCTGACCGTCGCCTGTCCCGCTGCATGTTGCTGAAATCGGTCCGCTGCCTGATGGCGGCATGGCTCGCCTGCTGCCTGCTGCCGGCCTGGAGCGCCGACGCCGACTGGGGCGTGATCCCGATCGACCAGGAAACCGCCATCAGCTTCGGTGCCACCGACATCACCAAGAACTTCACCGACCAGTACGCCTTCACGCTCGGCGGCGGCACCGAGGCGGCGTACCAGGTGGTCGCCAGCTTCGACGCCTGCACCACCGGCTGCGGCAACGCTGCACTGAGCTACGGCATCTACGACGCCAACGGTGGCCTGGTCAGCGACAGCGGCTCGGCCGTGCTGAGCTCGGGCAACTACGTGCTGCAGGTCAAGGGCACTGGCATGGGGTCGGGCAACAGCGCCAGCTACAACGGGGCCATCACCTTCTTCGCCTCATCGATCAGCGAGCTGAGCCTGGTCTCCACGGTGCCCGAGCCGGCCGACTGGCTGCTGCTGGCCTGCGGCCTGGCGCTGGTGGGATTCGGCGTCAGGCGCCGGACGGCCGGGCGCGGCATGAAACGGCCTAGCATCCTTACACTGGCCATCTGCCTGGGATTGAGCGGCTGCGGCCCCAAGTCGCTCGACGGCACGCAGGTGATCGCCAGGGTCGACGGCGACGAGATCTCGGTCCACCAGCTCGAACTGGCACTGAACCGTGCGCGCAGCGCCAGCCCGGCCGGCGCCGACCGCGAACCACTGATCGACAAGCTGATCGACCGCCAGCTCGCCTATCGACAGGCAGTCGAACAGAAGCTCGACCGCCGCCCCGAGATCATGCTGCGCCTCGAGGAAGCCAGGCGCGACGTGCTCGCCGCCGCCTACGCCGAAGAGGTTGCCGCGCGCCACCAGAGCAAGGACGAACAGGCCGCCGCCACCTTCTACGCGCGGCACCCCGCGCTGTTCGCCGAACGCAAGGTCTACCGGCTGCGCGAGATCTCGCTGCCGCGCGAAGCCGCCGCGCTGGCCGAACTCAAGTCCAGGCTCGAGCGCAAGGAAGACTTCGACCAGGTGCTCGACTGGCTGCGCCGCCAGCCGGGCAACTTCGGCGACCAGCTGGTGCTGCGCCCCGCCGAGCAGTTGCCGATCGAGGTCGCCGAGCAGCTCGCGCGCGTGCAGCCGGGGCAGGCGATCACGTTCAGCTTTCCGCGCGGCCTGGTCGCCTACCAGCTGCAGTCCGCGCAAGCCGCGCCGATGAACTGGAGCGCCGCTCAGCCCATCATCCGCGAGCACCTGCGCCGCCAGCACGAGTCCGAATGGGTGCGGCAGGAGCTCGACCGGCTGCGCTCGCGCGCAAGCATCGAGCGCCAGCAAGCCCCGGGCTGAGGCCGGCTTGCGATGACACCAGCACCCTCCAACTGCGCCAGCCACGAGAATCGGCACTGGCACCCCTGGCTGCTGCCGGCGCTCGCGCTCGCTGCGCTGCTGCTGGCCACCGGCATCGATCTGGCCGCCGGCATCTGGCGCCAGCCCGAGCACGCCTACCAACCCATGCTCACGCTGCTGGCGCTAGCGCTGCTGGCCTGGGAATGCAGTGATCTGGAATGGAAACCACCACCAAGGCTGTCCGCCACGGCGCATGTGGCTCTGACCCTTGGGTTGGCGGCCTACGCGCTGGGCCGCTCGCAAAGCCTGGAACTGATCGAGGCGTCGGCCTGCGTCGCGCTGCTGGCGGCCGTCGGTGCGATCGCGGGTGGCCAGGCGGTCTGGCGGCGCATGCGCTTCGGGCTGCTGATCCTGCTGCTCGCGCTGCCCTGGCCGGCCTGGATCGTCGACAACCTGACCGGGCCGCTCAAGGCCGTCATCTCGCTGGGCGTCGAGACGCTGCTCTACGCAGCCGGCTACCCGGTCGCGCGCAGCGGCGTCATGCTCAGCCTGGGGCCGTATCGGCTGCTGGTGGCCGACGCCTGCTCGGGCCTGCACTCGCTGATCTTCCTGGCCGCGCTCGACCTGCTCTACCTGCGCCTGAGCGGACCTAGGCCACGCTGGCAGCAGGCCTGCCTGCTCGCGGCCATGCTGCCGATCGCCGTGCTGGCCAACGGCGTGCGCGTGCTCGCGCTGGCGCTGACCACCTACCACCTGGGCGACGCCGCCGGCCAAGGCCTGTGGCACGACAGTTCCGGCCTGCTGCTCTACGCCTTCGCCTTCGTGACGCTGTTCGCGCTCGACGCGCTGCTCACCCGCGTCAGCGCTGCGCTGCCGCCAACCCCAGCGCCCGCCAGTTCGGTGCTGCAGCCCCGCGCGCACCCGCAAAAGGCAGAACCCACTGCGCCAATCTGGCCGCGCAGCCTGCTGCTGACTGGCTCCCTGCTGCTGGCCGGCGCGCTCTCGCTGTGGCTGACGCCGCGTCAGTCGCTCCCGGCCGGGCGGCCAGCGCCCATGCTCGATCAGATCGTGCCGCGCGCCTTCGGCGCCTGGCAAGAGGACCGCGAGGCGCGGCTCGCGCTGGTCACCCCCGACGTCGCCGCCGAGCTCGACCGCGTCTACGGCCAGACGCTGTCGCGCGTCTACGTCGATGGGAACGGCCAGCGCATCATGCTCGCCATCGCCTACGGCTCGCGCCAGCTCGGCAACGCGCTGCAGGCGCACCGGCCCGAATACTGCTACCAGGCACAAGGCTTCGTGCTGCTGCAGGCGCAT
>JBDLTM010000090.1:0-8470 GCA_039805805.1 Pseudomonadota bacterium
GCCCAAGCCGATGCAAACCTTGAGCCAGCATCACAAAGGACCATCCATGTCATCGCCCTCCACCATCGTCCTCGGCGGCGGCTGCTTCTGGTGCACCGAAGCGGTGTTCGTGCGCGTGCGCGGCGTGCTCGACGTCGAGTCGGGCTACTGCAACGGCCAGGCCGAGCGCCCCAGCTACGAGGAGGTCTGCAGCGGCGACACCGGCTGCGTCGAGGTGGTCAAGCTCGAGTTCGACCCGGCCGTGATCCCGCTCGAGCAGATCCTGTCCATCTTCTTCGCCATTCACGACCCGACCCAGCTCAATCGACAGGGCCATGACCTCGGCACCCAGTACCGCAGCGGCATCTACTGCAGCGACGAGCAGCAGTTGCTCGTCGCGCGCGACTTCATCGCCGGGCTCGAGCGCGAGCGGGTCTTTGCCCGCACTATCGTGACCGAGGTCAGGCCGCTGGTGCACTACTGGCCGGCCGAGGACTATCACCAGGACTTCTTCGAGCGCAACCCGAACCAGGGCTATTGCCTGGCGGTGGCCGCGCCCAAGGTCGCCAAGCTGCGCGCGGCCTTTTCCGACTGGCTGCGGGACTGATCCCGGTGGGGCTCGCCCAGCAGCCGGTCGTCGCAGCGCTGACGCCGGTCTGCCTGCTGATCGGTTCCGGCTTCCTGGCCGGGCGGCTGCGCTGGGTCGGACCCGAGGCCATGCGCGGCCTGTCGAACCTGGTCTTCCTGCTGCTGATCCCGGCTCTGCTGTTCCGCACCATGAGCGCGGTGCGCTTCGATCAGCTCGACCTGCGGCCAGTGCTGGCGTATTTCCCGGCGGCGGGGCTGTGGCTGCTGGCGCAGATCGCCTGGCGCGGCTTCACGCCGCGCAGCATCGTGCTGGCGCTGGGCGGCAGCTTCTCGAACACGGTCATGATCGGGCTGGCCCTGGTCGAGCTGGCCCATGGCCGTGCCGGCCTGGTGACCTTGCTGACCCTGGTCTCGGTCCATTCGCTGATCCTGCTGAGCTCGGCCACCATGCTGGTCGAGCTGGCGCAGGCGCGCCAGGCGCGTGACGGGGGCAGTCGGCCGCGCCTGCTTGCCACGGCCGGAGCGGCCATCCGCAGTTCGCTGCTGCACCCGGTGCCGCTGCCGATCGTCTGCGGCCTGCTCTATGCCCAGACCGGCTGGGGGCTGTCGCCGCTGATCGACCAGCCGCTGCGCCTGATGGGCAATGCCTTCGGACCGCTGTCGCTGGTGCTGGTCGGCATCAGCCTGGCCTTCACCCCGGTCTCGGGCCATTGGCGGGCGGCGTTGCCGGTGGTCGCCGCCAAGAACCTGGTGCTGCCGGCGCTGGTGGCCGCGGGCGGCTGGCTGGTCGGCCTGCAGGGCCTGGCGTGGCAGGTGGCCGTGCTGGCGGCGGCGCTGCCGACCGGCGCCAACGTCTACCTGTTCGCACAGCGCTACCAGGCCGAGCGCGAGCTCACCACCACCGTGGTCGGCCTCTCGACCGTGGTCGGGCTGCTGAGCCTCAGCGTGGTGATGATCCTGACAGCCATGGTGCCGGTACCTTGAGCCATCCCGCCATGGCCGCTGCCACTTTTGGCTTCGAGCCGATCCGGCTATAATCTGCGGCTTTGCAACGTTTCGCTGGCCGGGTGGTCAGTCGGTGTCTCAGGCGTTGCGGAAAAACGGCACAAGTCGTGCCAACCACCCGAAGGACATACCATGGTCGTGATTCGACTTTCCCGCGGCGGCTCCAAGGCCCGTCCGTTCTACAACATCGTCGTGGCTGCCAAGCAGAACCGCCGCGACGGCCGCTTCATCGAGCGCATCGGCTTCTACAACCCGCTGGCCCGTGGCGGCGAAGAGGCCCTGCGCATCGCCCAGGACCGCCTGAGCTACTGGACCGGCGTCGGCGCCCAGACCTCGGACGTCGTCGCACGTCTGATCAAGCAGGCCGCCAAGGCTGCTCCGGCCGCCTAAGCATGGCCAAACTGCCCGGCCTCGAACCAGCCGCCCTGCCGCCTGACGCGGTGGAGCTCGGCCGGGTGCAGGAAGCCTGGGGCATCAAGGGATGGGTGCGGCTGCATTCGCACAGCGCCGATCCCGAGGTGCTGCTGGCTGCCAGGCGCTGGTTCCTTCTTCCTCCCGAAGCCCGCTACGCGCGCGGCTTCGATGCATTCTCCGGTGTCGTGACCGTCGCTGTCGACGAGGTCAAGACCCATGCCGACGGCCTGGTGGCGCGCATCGACCCGATCGCCGACCGCAACGCCGCCGAAGCCCTCAAGGGCTGCCGCATCCATGTCTCTCGCGCCGACTTCCCGGCGGCCAAGGGCGATGACGAGTACTACTGGGTCGACCTGATCGGCCTCGACGTCGTCAACCGCGAGGGCGTGCACCTGGGCGTCGTGCGCGACCTGCTGCCGACCGGCCCGCATTCCGTGCTCTGTCTCGAGTACGTCGAAGGCGACAAGACGCACGAGCGCATGATTCCCTTCGTCTCGGTCTACGTCGACCGGGTCGACCTGCAGGCCAGGCGCATCACCGTCGACTGGCAAGCCGACTACTGAAGAAGCGCTGCAGGCGCTCATCGCCTCCCATGCGTTTCGACGTCATCACTCTCTTTCCCGAGCTGTTCGCTCCCTTCCTGAGCCACGGCATCAACCGGCGTGCCTTCGAGTCGCGCCAGGTCGACGTCCGCCTGTGGCAGTTGCGCGACTTCGCCGAGGGCAACTACCGCCGCGTCGACGACCGCCCCTTTGGCGGCGGCCCCGGCATGGT
This sequence comes from Pseudomonadota bacterium, assembly GCA_039805805.1. Lineage (GTDB taxonomy): Bacteria > Pseudomonadota > Gammaproteobacteria > Burkholderiales > Burkholderiaceae_C > Malikia. The sequence goes on from JBDLTM010000090.1 coordinate 2,761, forward strand.
GATGCAGCCCGATCCGCTCTACCGCTGCTGGCAGGCCATCCGTGCCGATCGCGGCGCCGACCTGCCCGGTGCCGAGCGCGTGCCGACCGTGCTGTTCTCGCCCCTGGGCGAGCGCCTGGCGCATCCGGTGGTCGAGCGCTTCTGCTCGGCTTCCGGAGCGATCCTGGTCTGCGGCCGCTACGAGGGGCTGGATCAGCGCTTCATCGACGCCTGCGTCGACCTGCAGATCAGCCTGGGCGACTTCGTGCTCTCGGGCGGCGAGATCCCGGCCATGGCGCTGCTCGACTCGGTCGCGCGGCTGCAGCCCGGCGTGCTCAACGACGAGGGCAGCCACCAGCAGGACAGCTTCAATCCCGCGCTCGACGGCCTGCTCGACTGCCCGCACTACACACGCCCGGAGGTCTGGCAGGGGCCGCAGGGCGAGGCGCCCGTGCCGCCGGTGCTGCTGTCAGGTCATCACGGCCAGATCGAGTCCTGGCGCCGCCAGCAGCGCCTGCGCCAGACCGCTCAGTGGCGCCCCGACGTGCTCGCTTCAGTGCGCGAGCGTGGGGCCTTGAGCCGCGCCGACCGGCAGTGGCTGCGCGAGCAGGGCCTGGACAAGGACTGAGCGCAAGCTATAATCTAGGGCTTTTCCGGTCCTCTGGCGGCCGCCTTGACCAGTGCAATGGATTCAAGGCCCCTAGCGTAGCCGTATATGAACGGGAATCGAAGGAAAACCATGAACCTGATCCAGACCCTCGAGCAAGAAGAAATTGCTCGCCTGAACAAGGAAATCCCCGCTTTCGCTCCCGGCGACACCGTGATCGTCAGCGTCAACGTCATCGAAGGCACCCGCAAGCGCGTCCAGGCCTACGAAGGCGTCGTCATCGCCCGTCGCAACCGCGGCCTGAACTCGTCCTTCATCGTTCGCAAGATCTCGAACGGCGAAGGCGTCGAGCGTACCTTCCCGCTCTACAGCCCGCTGATCGCCAAGATCGAAGTCAAGCGCCGCGGTGACGTCCGTCGTGCCAAGCTGTACTACCTGCGCGAGCGCAGCGGCAAGTCGGCCCGCATCAAGGAAAAGCTGGGCGCTTGATCGACTGCTACCTGCAGCGGTCTTGCACTAGAACGAAAAAAGCGCCCCTTGGGCGCTTTTTTCATGTCTGGAGTTTCTGCCACAGCCAGCCGGAGGGCTCCTGGCCTGTCAGCACATAGTCCAGGGCATGCGCGTTGCGCAGCACCAGCTCGAGCCGGCCGCGGGCCCGACGTCGACCGGCCAGCAGCAGCTTGTCGCCCTGCACCAGCGCCATGTCCAGGTCGGGCAGCAGCATGGGAGGCTCTCCTTCTCGATCGAGCTGGAGCACCTCGCACAGCAGCCTCTCGCTTCGGTCTGAATGGTCCTGCAGCAGGTCGCCCAGGCGCACGGTGAACTCGCGGTTGAGCCGGTGGTGCAGGGCCGGCGCCTGGCTGGCCGAAACCCGCACGCTCCAGACCTCGGGTGCCGCCCAGCCCAGCCGCTGTGTCAGGCGCTGCAGCAGCGACTCGCACCAGTCCTGCGGCTGCTGCTGCATGGCTTGCAGGAAGGGGGCCAGCATCGGCGTGGTCAGGATCGCCAGGCACTCGTGCGCGATCACCTCGCTCGGCACCATGGTCAGGTCGGCATGGAAGCGCTCGAACAGGGGCTGGTTGGCGACGCCGTTCTGGCGAACGATCGAGAACAGGGCCGGATTGAGCTCGCGCGCGGTGTAGCAGGCCGACAGGTTGTCGACATCTTTCGAGGTCGCGGCGATGATGCCGGCCGCATCCCGAACGCCGGCATGCTCCAGAACCGGTGCCGTGGTGCCGTCGCCCTGGATCCAGCAGACGCCTGGGGCCAGGTCGGGCGGGCAGGGCAGCAGGTCGATCACCGTCACCGGCATGCCCTCGCGCGCGATGGTGCTGGCCATCTGCTGGCTGAAGCGGCCGTAGCCGAGCAGGATCCAGCGTCCGCGCGGCGGATTGCGGTGGCGCTGCACCAGAGTGCCGGGCAGGCCGGTCAGCCAGAGCAGCAGCTGGTAGGCTTCCGGTCCGTACAGCGCCAGCCCCAGGTAGCGGCTGAACTTCATGAACGGATCGATGATGTGGTGGGTGCCGAAGCTGGCCATGTCATTGGCCGCCGTGGCGCTGGTCGCACGCGCCAGCACTGGCAGGGACGGGGCGAGCAGGCGGGCCGAGAGCGCGATGGCGCGGTTGGCCTGGTCGTCGTCGGTCAGCGCGGCGATGCCGCGGCATTGCCGGTGCTGCAGGCCGGCCTGGGTCAGCAGGGTGGGGTTGGCGGCGTCGGCCACCAGGGACAGCATGTCGGCGCTATGGTTGGCTAGCTCCAGCTCGGCCAGATGCTCGGCCGAGACCTCGATCACCACCACGCGCAGCCCCATCTGGTCGAGCGCCGAGCAGATCAGTCGACCGGTCTCGCCGTAGCCGCAGACGATGTAGAAGGGTTCGCGCAGATGGCGCACGCTGTGGGCGAAGCGGCTGGCCCGGATCGCTCGCTGGAGATTCTCGTCGGCCGCGAGCTGCAGCAGCTTGCCGATGAAGACCGCCCAGCCTATCACCGACAGGTAGATGCAGACCGTGGTCCAGAGCCGCTGCTGCTCCGAGAAGGCGTTCGGTATCTCGCCAAATCCTATCGTCGTGGCGGTGTAGCTCACGAAGTAGAAGGCATGGAAGAAGCTCATGCGCGTGGTCGCGCCGCTGGCGTCGGGCGGGCCCGGCACCAGCGTGAGCCCCAGCACCGAGATCGCGTAGATCAGTACCAGCGCGATCAGCGTGCCGCGCAGGCGGCGCAGCACCAGGAAGATGGTGCTGATTTCCTGGCCGGCTCTCATGGCAGCCTCAGCGGCGCTGCATGATGGTCTCGGAAATCAGAATGATGACCGATATCACATTGGCGAACAGTGCCCCACCCGAGAGCGAGACGATGCTGGTCGTGACCTCGGGCGTCATGCCGGTATGCGACACATGGGCGGCGTAGCCCCACACCATGGCGGCTGCGATCAGCTGCAGGTCCGCCACCAGGCTGGTCGAGAGGTGAACGGCGCCGATCTGGGTCCGGTCGCCCAGCTTGAGGATGGTGGCGATCAGGTTGACCACCACGGCGGCGAACAGCTCGTAGATATGGTGGTGCGCCGGGTTGTCGATCTCGCCGATGAAGAAGCCGAAGTTGAGCGTGGCGGCTAGGACGATGAAGAAACCGAAGATGACTTTTTCGAGGTTCATGCCTCGATCCTAACGCGCTTCAGAGTTCTTCGGCGCGCAGCGGCGGGTAGCTGTCCCAGCTCTGGCAGCCCGGGCATTGCCAGAAATACTGGCGCGCCTCGAAGCCGCAGGCCGCGCAGCGGTAGCGCTTGAGCGGCTCGCAGGCGCGCTCGAGCGCCTGCTTGACACGCTGCTCCTGCTCGGGCGCGCCGAAATGCTCGCCCGTCAGCCAGAGATGGGCCGCCACCAGCGAAGGCTCGCGCTGCAAGTGTTCGATGTAGCGTTGGCGGGCGGCAGCGGGGTCGTCTGCCTGCAGCAGCGCCAGGGCCTGCGTCACGTCCAGCGAGGGCGGGTGCTGGTCGCGCCAGTGGCTCAGCAGGCTGGTCGCTGACTCGCCGCCATCGGCCACGCGGGACCATTGCGCCAGGCTGTGCGCGACCAGTGGCAGGTGCTGGGGCACATGGGCTGCGAGCTGCTGCAGCGCCTGGAGGCCGCCGCTGGTGTCGCCGAGCGACTGGCGCAGGTCGGCCAGCAGGATCCACGCGCGGGCCGACCTGGGGGTGCGCTGCACCAGCGACTCGAGCAGAGCGAGTGCCTCGGTGGTGCGGTCCTGCTTGCGCAGCAGTTCGGCCTGCTCGCAGCGGTAGTGCGCCAGCCGCAACTCGAAGGAGCCGTAGCCACTGGCCTCGAGCCGGCTGGCTGCGCTGGCAGCATGCTCCCAGTCGCGCGAGCGCTCGTAGATGGCCAGCAAGGCCAGCAAGGCCTCGGTGGCGTACTCGGTATCCTCGAGCTTGGTCAGAGCATCCTCGGCGCGGTCGAGCAGGCCGGCCTTGAGGAAGTCCTGTGCCAGTGCATGCTGCGCGCGAACGCGGTCCTTGGCGCCCAGGTCGCCGCGCTGCAGCAGGTGCTCGTGCACGCGCACAGCCCGGTCGTAGTCACCACGGCGGCGGAACAGGTTGCCGAGCGCGAAGTGCAGCTCCGAGGTGTCGGGATCGTTGCGCACCGCCTCGATGAAGGCGTCGACCGCCTGGTCTTCCTCCTCGTTGAGCAGGTGATTCAGGCCGCGGAAATAGGCTTTGGGGTTTTGCCTGCGCTCGGCTCGCCATTGGCGCAGGTCGTAGCGCGAGGCCAGCCAGCCGAGCGCGAAGGCCAGCGGAAGGCACCAGAGCAGCCAGCTGTAGTCAGATACCATGGGTAGAGCCCTCTGAAGTCGTGGCCGCGCGGGCTGCGTTGCTTGATTGCGGGAGCGCCGCGCGCCTGGCCTTCAGCCAGAGCGGCAGCATCACCGCCATGCCCATGAAAACGCCCAGCACCAGGGCTGCCAGCAGCAGCAGCACGAGTGGTGCTTCCCATTGCGCGCCAAACAACCTGAGCAGGACGGGGTCCTGGTTGTTGATCGCGAATGCGAAAAGTGCAAAGAAAATGGCTGCCTTGAGCAGCCACAGAAGGTATTTCACGCATTCCCCCGGTGGTCGGAGGATTGTAGCGGCGGGTCCGTCAGTCGGACGTGGCATTGCTGCCGGCGGCGTCGACCTGCTCGCGCAAGGCCTTGCCAGGCTTGAAGTGCGGAACGCGCTTGTCGGGGATCGCGACGCTCGCGCCCGAGCGCGGGTTGCGTCCGATGCGGGCAGGGCGGTGATTCACCGAGAAGCTGCCGAAACCTCGGACCTCTATCCTCTGACCCTTGATCAGCGCGTCGGCCATGGCCTCGAGTATGGCCTTGACCGCGAGTTCGGCGTCGCGCTGCCCGAGCTGGGCAAAGCGTGCCGCCAGGGCTTCAACTAGGTCGCTGCGGGTCATGATGGTGGAATTACTGAAGGCAAAGAAAAAGCCCGGCGCGGAGTGCGCGCCGGGCCCTGGCGCTAGCGGCTAGCGATTAGTTGTTGCCGCCGTCCAGCTTGGCGCGCAGCAGGGCGCCCAGGCTGGTGGTGCCGGCGTTGCCAGCGGTCTGGCTCAGCGAAGCCATGGCTTCCTGCTGCTCGGCCATGTCTTTGGCCTTGATCGACAGCTGGATGTTGCGGGTCTTGCGGTCCACGTTGACGATGGCGGCGGTCACTTCGTCGCCTTCCTTCAGCACGTTGCGGGCATCTTCGACGCGGTCGCGCGAGATTTCCGAAGCGCGCAGGTAGCCGACGATGTCGTCGCCCAGGTCGATCTCGGCGCCACGGGCGTCAACCGACTTGACCTTACCGGTCACGGTAGCGCCCTTGTCGTTGATCGACACGAAGGTGGTGAACGGGTCGCTGTCGAGCTGCTTGATGCCCAGGCTGATGCGCTCGCGGTCGACGTCGACGCCCAGAACGATGGCTTCGACTTCCTGGCCCTTCTTGTAGTTACGAACGGCGGCTTCGCCGGCTTCGTTCCAGGACAGGTCGGACAGGTGGACCAGACCGTCGATGCCGGCAGCCAGGCCGACGAAGACGCCGAAGTCGGTGATCGACTTGATCGGGCCCTTGACGCGGTCGCCGCGCTTGGTGTTCTGCGCGAATTCCTG
>JBDLTM010000091.1:0-8442 GCA_039805805.1 Pseudomonadota bacterium
ATGCACAGTGCACCGTAGGCTGCCGACCAGGCTACTTCGCTGCGAAGCGTCAGCAGCCAGACCAGCGGCACCAGCAGCGTGCCCAGCAGCAACTGCCAGGCCACTACCCTCCAGACCGACTCACGCGGCTGCTGGCTGCGCCAGGCAGCGGCTTCTTCAGCGCTCAGGCGCTTGAATTCCGGCTCCGGCACCCCATCTACAGCTTCATCGTAGACAACGTAGCGCTTGTCAGGTTCGTTGTTCATTGACCTCGTTCCGCGCAAGCCAGGGCATGCCCGTGCCCGCAAAGCCTCCCATTATACGTAGCAACCCTAAGTCCGAGTCAAGTCTTTCGTAAGACCTGACGAGCTTGCCGCCTGGATTTGCTGCATGGCAACATAGGCCGTCTAGGGATAATGCGTTTTTAGTGCACCCTGCTTACGAATACGTGACAACCATGGACATCAGCCGCCCCATCCCGCCCGAGCAATCCCTGATCGAATACCCCTGCCGCTTCCCCATCAAGGTCATGGGCGCGCATGTCGAGGGTTTCGCTGCGGCCATTGCCCATGTTGCCACAAAGTTCGAGCCAGGCTTCGACGCCAGCACCATCGAGCATCGCCCCAGCAAGGGCGGCAACTACCTCGGCCTGACCGTCAGCGTCTGGGTCACCAGCCGCGAACAGCTCGACGAGCTCTACCGCACCCTGAGCAGCCACCCCATGGTCAAGGTCGTGCTGTGAGCGCCAGCCCGATCGAGGTCAGCAAGCTGGGCCGGGTCGACTACCAGGCGACGGTCGAGGCCATGCAGCGCTACACCGCCGAGCGCGGCCCCGGCGCGGCCGACCAGCTCTGGCTCTGCGAGCACCCGCCGGTCTTCACGCAGGGCCTGGCCGGCAAGGCCGAGCATGTGCTGGCGGCCGGTGACATTCCGGTGGTGCAGACCAACCGCGGCGGCCAGGTGACCTACCACGGCCCGGGCCAGGTGATGGCCTATCCGCTGATCGACCTGCAGCGCGCCGGCTACTTCGTCAAGGAATATGTCTACCGGCTCGAGGAGGCGGTGATCCGCACCCTCGCGCGCTGGAACGTCACCGGCCACCGCGTCGCCAGCGCGCCAGGCATCTACGTGCGGCTCGACGACCCGTTCTCGCATGCCGCGCTCAGCGGCCCGGCACCGGGCGGCGACCCCTTCCGCGGCCTGGGCAAGATCAGCGCGCTCGGCATCAAGGTGCACCGCCACTGCACCTACCACGGCCTGGCGCTCAACGTGGCGATGGACCTGGAACCCTATGACCGCATCAACCCTTGTGGTTATGCTGGTCTGAAAACTGTCGACCTCCTTACAATCGGGGTCCAGGCTGCATACGATGATGTGGCCGAGGTGCTGGGCCAGCAGCTCTGCGCCCTGCTGCCCGCTTGACGGGCTCCCTCCCCTCTCTCCAGCCGGAACATCCAGATGTCGAGCAATCCCGTCGTCCACCAGGCGCAAGACGCCGAGAACTACAACGCCAGCGCCAAGCAGAAGAGCCACGCCAAGACCGCGCGCATCCCGATCAAGATCGTGCCCGCCGAGGAAGTCCTGCGCAAGCCTGACTGGATCCGCGTCAAGGCCGGCAGTCCGAGCACCCGCTTCTACGAGATCAAGGACATCCTGCGCCAGAACAAGCTGGTCACCGTCTGCGAGGAAGCCTCCTGCCCCAACATCGGCGAATGCTTCGGCAAGGGCACGGCGACCTTCATGATCATGGGCGACAAGTGCACCCGCCGCTGCCCCTTCTGCGACGTCGGCCACGGCCGCCCGGATCCGCTCGACGTCAACGAGCCCGAGAACCTGGCCAAGACCATCGCCGCGCTCAAGCTCAACTATGTCGTGATCACCAGCGTCGACCGCGACGACCTGCGCGACGGCGGCGCCGGCCACTACGTCGAGTGCATCCAGAAGACGCGCGAGCTCTCGCCCACGACCCAGATCGAGGTGCTGGTGCCCGACTTCCGCGGCCGCCTCGACAAGGCGCTCGACGTGCTGGCCGAGGGCCTGCCCGACGTCATGAACCACAATATGGAGACGGTGCCGCGCCTGTACAAGGAAGCCCGTCCGGGCGCCGACTACGCGCACTCGCTCAAGCTGCTCAAGGACTTCAAGGCCCGCTTCCCCGGCATCCCGACCAAGAGCGGCCTGATGGTCGGCCTGGGCGAGACCGACGAGGAGATCCTGGAAGTCATGCGCGACATGCGCGCGCACGACATCGACATGCTGACGATTGGCCAGTACCTGGCGCCGAGCGGCCACCACCTGCCGGTGCGCCGCTACGTGCACCCCGACACCTTCAAGATGTTCGAGGAAAAGGCCTACGAGATGGGCTTCCAGCACGCCGCCGTCGGCGCCATGGTGCGCTCGAGCTACCACGCCGACCAGCAGGCGCACGCTGCCGGCGTCTGACCTGCTCCGGGACTTCCGGCGCTTGAAGGCCATGCTCACCAGGCATGGCCTTTTTGCTGTGCGCTGCCGCCTCAGCGCCAGCACTCCGCAGCCGACAATCCGGTCCCCGTGACGCCCTTCTGGCCCAGGTGGTTGAGCGTGAAGGCGCCGCAGGCATCGCCGGCCATCATCTGGCCCGCCACCGGAATCGCCTGCAGCTTGTAGCTCGTCCGCGGATTGCCGTTGTCGTTGGCGCTCACGGTGATCTCGTAGAGCTGTGCATTGCCGGTCTCGCGCGGGCTGCGGATCACCGGCAAGACTACAGGATCGCCGTTGGCCCGCTGGTCGTAGCGGTTGGTCTCGGTGAAGTTCCTCTCCAGGAACTGCGCGTTCTCGAGCAGGATGGCCTTGGCGTCGGCGCGGTGGGCTCGCCTGACATAGTTCTGGTAGGAAGGCCAGGCTACAGATACCAATATGGCGACTATAGCGACCACGATCACCAACTCGATCAGCGTGACGCCGCGCAGGAAGATCTTGCCTGCCTTCATTGAATCTGCCTCCAGAACACCCGCGTGACGGCCGCCCCGACGGGCTTGCGGTTTTTCAGCGCCCGGATAGCGCCGGTCGTACCCGACAGCTCCTTGAACGCCAGTTGCGACTCCGGAGCGGATTCGAGCCAGACCGGAGTCTTGATCATCCCCACCGTGGACTTGATCCCGGACGCTGTCTTGCCGCTGGCCAGCTTGTCCTTGTCGTCGAACACCCCGTCGGGGGTGAAATCAAACACCGACACCTCGGTGCGCGCGCCGTTATAGGCATCGAGCTCCATCAGCCAGCCGGTGCCATCCGGCTTGCAGACATCGCCGGTCAGCGGGATGGTGGTGACGAAGATGATGCGGTTGTAGCGCAGCAGGGCGTTCGAGATCACCCGCTCGCCTGTCCCGGTCAGGTCGATGTACCAGCCGCGCTGGCTGCTGTAGTCCACCTTGTTGGCGCTGCTCGTCCTCACGTCCTCGCCGAATTCCCGAGTCTCGGCCTCTATGGTCTGGACCTGCAACTGGTCGCGCGGCTCCGTCACCTCGTTGTGGCGCACCGTGGCCTGGCTGCCGTCATCCCAGATCGCATAGAAGCTCTGCGTGCTGGTGTCAGCCGGGTCACTGGTGCTCAGGTAGCGGCCAGTGCCGAAGAACACCATGACCCCGCCCCTGGGCTGCCCCTCCAGGCCCGTTGGCAGGCTCAGAACGGGCTTGGCCGTGATGGGTTGCAGCTTCTGGCTGGCATCGCGTGCGATGAAAAGGGGAATCGCCTGACCGCCGTCGCTCAAGGCCGAAGCCCAGGCGGAAGGACTGCTCGACTTCAGGTCGAACTTCCACAGATTGCCCTTGAGATCACCCGCGTAGGCGTAATCGATGATCATGTCGCCATCAGCGTCGATCAGCGCCGGTGTGGAGAGGCCGTTGCCGGTCTGGGTGCCGGCCGGAATGCGGGCCAGCCTGGCGCCGGTTGCCAGGTCCACGACATACAGGTAGGCCTTGTCACTCGCGCTGTTGTAGCCGTTGCCGAAGATGGCCACCCAGTGGCCGGACGCGAGGCGGGCGATCTGTGGCTGGCTGTAGCTGTAACCGAGCTCGGCGTCGGTGAACTCCCACAACACCTTGTCGGGACCATGGCCTGCCGGATCGCTGACATCGAGCGCGTAGACAGCCTGGCCACCTGCCCCGAGGCCACCGACCAGCACGGTCTTCCAGCTGCCGTTCAGATAGGCGTCACCGGCGTTGGGCGAGCCGTCGACGTAATAGAGGTGACTGTAAGCGCGGTCCATCAGGCGGTTGAGCCTGGGCACGACAGCCGCAGGCACATGCGCCATTCGTTCGATGCCGGTGACGGCATCGAATCCATGCAGCATGCCGTCGTTGGCTCCGATATAGACCATGGCGGGGCGGGCGCTGCTACGCTTGCGCTCGACGAAGGCCGCGTAGCTGCTGCGCTCTGGCATGGCGCTGCCGGCCGAGGCGTAGCCGTAGTTTTCATCCTGGACGTACAGAGGATCGGAGTTGATCATGTCCCCGAGCACCCAGGGCTCGTAGACGTTACTGCCGACCTTCTTGAGCCGGTCGCGGAAGCTGCCACCATTGCGTGCCTCATTCGCAGGACTGCCACGCAGCCAGTCGAGGCGCTGCTGGCATTTGCCGTCGACCGTGCCCGCAGGCCCCTGGTTGAGCCATGCTTGCTGCTGCGGACTCAAGTCCGAACTGCAGCTGGCAAAAGCCTTGCCTGCGCTGCCGTTCCAGCTGCTGATGCGTCGCACTCCCGGCCCGGGCACGAGCTTGGCCGCATCCCAGATGGCGTTGCCTATGCTGCCGTCCTCGTTGACAGGATAGGCGATCAACTGACCGCTCCAATCCGCGCTCTCGAACTTCGCCTGGAAGACCTTGGTATCGATCTGCACGCTGGTCGAGTTGGCCGCCAGTGCCGCCGAGGAAGCGCTCTTGCCCAGGATGTCCCGGAACACCGACTTGAAGGCCGCGACAATGCCGGCCGGGTCGTCAGCGTTGAAGAACTGGCCGCGGCTGTTGACCGCGGCGTGCCAGAGGTCGTACACATGCTCGTCGGGCGTCGCCGATCCCGGAGCATTCTCTATCACGCCTGGCCAGTACTTCGTCCCGGCAGCCAGCGCCATGAAGTCACCGGCATAGGTAGATCCGCCCCAGACCGGATCGACCATCGCGCTGCCCAGGCCGAAGCTGATCGTGAAGTTGACCATGTGCTGCCAGCTCGCGGGATTGTTGCGCGGATTCCAGTACTGCGCATCGGGCAGGCCCGACCGATCCGCCACCTGCGGTGCGAGGTTGTTGGGCAGGTCGCCTCTCAGGTCGCTCGACCAGTAGCGGAACGCGATATCGGACAGGCTGTTGCTGTACGAGTAGCCCGACGGCGGACTCGCGGCCGGGTTGCGATAGGGATAGCGGGGCGCATAGCTGCCGCCGTCGGGCAGGGTCCGGGCCGTGCTGTCGGCATTGCCGCCGTAATTGACGTTTTCGTTCGAGTTCCAGAGGCCATCGGTCAGCATCACATGGAAGTTGCGTCGGCAAGAGACCTCGGTTCCCAGCGCAACGTAAGGGTTCTCCGCGTACGGGCTGTTGACGCCGGACGATGAGAAATACTGGCCGACGCGGTCCATCGCCCCGCGCAAGGGCGTCGCGCCGTAGACGGCAAAGCGTTGCAGCCAGTCGTAGAAGTCGGTCCGGTGCGTCAGGCTGCTCGAACCACTCTTGAGTGCATCCAGCGGACGGATCCGGTTCTCTCGGCTGGCATTGTCGTATCCGGTGCAACTGGTGCCAAAGGTCGTGCACCCCGCGCGGTTGAGCGTCTGCCAGCCCAGTCGAACCTGGTTGTCGCCGAGTTCGTTCACGGATCCCATCGCAGCCGACATCGTGGCCAGCGCGCGCGTGCGGTAGAACGAGTACCAGTTGGCGAAGTTCTGCTGCTTCGCGGCGCTGTCGCCCGGCGTCTCGTCATCACTGCTGCCCACGATCACCATCAGGTAGCAGTCATCGTCGGTACGGCTGCCGTCGCAGGTGGACGGTTTGGTCGCGCCCCTGTCCGCGTAGAAGAAATGGTAATGGGCCGGTGCGTTTGCGCCGGATATCTGGCGCGCGCTCAGCTTGCCGCATTCGGCATAGGTTTCGCCGGGGGCGCAATCGTAGATCGGCCGGTAACCGTTGGTCCCCAGGTTGACTGAACCTCGGCTGGGATCGAAGCCGTTGACCCAGGCCTGGGCAAAGCTGGTGCTGTAGGTCGCGCCGCTGCGCGTCGGGATCGGGTAGACCGCGCGGGGGTTGTAGTACATCGCGTTGAAGGAGGCGGCGGTGAAGCGGCGCGCATCCAGTGCGCCGACGCTGTCAGGCACGTAGCCGCGCGTCATGCTGCCCGAGTCGTCGAGGGTCAGCACGACGTTGGGCGAAGTGCCAGCCGTCAGGAACAGCGGCACCTCGCTCAATTCGAGCGCCGCCTGCGCACGCGGCGCAATGGCGAGCAGCAGGCTGGCCGAGATGCCCCATCCAGCTGTCAAGGTTTTGCTCATGGTGTTTACTCTGGACATTCCGTCAATGTGACTGGGGTGAAACTGATGATGCTCTGCAGGATCACGACCGCGTTCGCATCGCCACCCACGGCCCGCGCGGTGACCCGGTACTTCCAGGTAGTGGTGGGGGCATCTGGATTTGGATTAGCGAATTTGCGCAAGCGCTGGATCACGTAGCGCGGGGGTTCGGCGACCTGGCTGAACGCGCCGGATGACACCGTCCGATAGCTGGTCCAGCGCGCCAGATCGGACCAGTAGGCCCTGTCGTTGGGCGTCGACATCGTGTCGTCGGCATCGTTGCCATCGTTATCGTCTGACAGCAGGCCATTCTGGCCATTCCAAGGCCCCTGGCACCAGTCCCGCAGCGTCAGCTCGGCGTCCCTCAAGGCGGCCTCGGCGGCTTGCAGGGCCAGGTCGCGGTTGCGCGTGTTGCCGGCCATGCGCTCCTGCAGCACATTGTTCGAGACCGACCAGAGCCCCAGCATCGCCAGCACGATCAGGAACACCAGGGCCACGATCAGCGCCGTGCCGGCCTGCTTGCGCGGGGAACGGTCCTGGATATTGGGTGTCGTCATGTCGGAGTCCGGGGGTTGCGGATCGCGATCGTGGTCGTGAAGACCTTGCGCATGCGCCTGTCGCCGGGCGTGACCTGCACGCCACCGAACCAATAGGGCACGATCTGGGAGTTGATCTGCTGGGCAGCCGTCGATACGGTCACCAGGCTGACGCGCACCGCGAGCACGCGCCTCCATTTATCGTCGTCAGTCGCGCCTGCCGCCGCGGCCAGCACGCCCTCCGCGCTGGTGTAGACGTCGACCGAGCCATCTGGCGGGCTGCCCGTATCCACGCCGTAGCGGACCTCCATGGCCTCGACGCCTGGCACCAGCTCTTCTGCAACCGGACTGGCCAGGCCATCCGAAAGCCTGAGCCAGTAGAGCGCCGGCTCGCCCGAATCGTTGTTGGCGATGTAATAGGCCGAGCCCAGGAACTTGTGCATCCTGAACGGCGCCATGGCCAGCTTCGTGCTGTCGGAAACATTGATGGCCAAAGTCCCGGCCGAAACGGCCGACTGGGCTTGCAGCAACGTGGCGCGATTGCAATCGGTCGCGACCAGCCTCTCCCCCGCGACGATGTCGTCGGGGACCTTCATGGTCCGGGAGACAGGGTCGTAACTCGGCCCCAGCGTCAGCTCGGGCACGCTGCTCACAGCCACCAGATAGTCCCTGCTGTCGTCGGCTCTGAGCACGACCAGGGCGTCGCCGCGCAGGCGGGGCCTGGCCTGGCTGTCGCCGTCCCGGGCGCTGGCGAACTCAGCCGGAATCGCTGCGCTGGCGTCGTCATACCCCGTCAAGGGACGCCCGAACAGATTCTGGTACCAGATCGACGGGTTGGCCAGTTCGTTGAAGGTCTGACTGTAGCTGCAGCCGGTGAAACCCGCCATCCGCACGTCGTGGCTGATGCGCTCGAAGGCAAAGCGCACGTTCTCCTGCACACGAGACGCAGCCTCGAGCGAGCGAAATGCGCTGGCTGCGCTCAGGTAGATGTAGCCCAGCCCCGCGATGATGATCATGCCCAGGGTCATGGCGACCATGACCTCAACCAGAGACACGCCTGCCAGCCAGTGGCGCCAGCGTGAGTAGGGAGCAGGTGATGTCATGGCGGGCATCAGATCGTCGTCTGGTTCGTGAAGGTGTAGGGGGTGCCGCCATCGACCCAGCGAATCGAGATGGTCACGTTCAATGCGCCTGCGCTGACACCCGTGGTCACGGTCGCATCGCCCTCGGGCAGCGCATCGGCAAGATGCCCCACCCATTCGATCGGGTCATCGCCGCTGGCAGATCCCTTGTCGGCCATGCTGTAGGCGCCAGCGCGCGCTCCCAGGCTATTGGCCCGCATGCGCTCGGTCAGGTCGTGCGCGAGGATGCTGGCCTGGGTGCGCAGATAGGCCTCGCGGTTGG
>JBDLTM010000092.1:0-8413 GCA_039805805.1 Pseudomonadota bacterium
CTTGCCGACAGCCGGCGAGGTCTCGTGCCAGACCTTGTGCGAGAAATGGGTGTCGGTGGTGACAATGTAGACCTCGGCGCCGGCCTTCTGGAACTCGGCGTAGTTGTTGGCAGCGTCCTCGATCTCGGTCGGGCAGTTGAAGGTGAAGGCAGCCGGCATGAAGATCAGGACCGACCACTTGCCGTGCAGGCTCTGCTCGGTGACTTCAACGAACTTGCCGTTGTGGAAAGCTTGCGCCTTGAACGGCTGGACTTGGGTGTTGATCAGGGACATCAGGGATCCTTGCAATTTCAGTTGACGGAGTTTGTCTGAGCGACAGAAACAATCATAGCCCGGAACTATGAGGGCAGATGATTGATAGATGCAATCAAGCCGATAGCCGGGGCAGCAAGACGACGGGGGCCAGACGGCCGCCGGATAACCGATCAAGCAAGCCTTGATTCCTCCAGGGTCTTTCAGTGTTCCTGCAGGCTGTCAACAGCGGCCCTAGAATCAGCGGGACGGAAGTTTTCTTTTGGAGATTCAAGAAATGAACCAGTTCCCCAGCTCCTACGGCCGCTTCGGCACGACGGCATCGTCTGCGCAGCGCAACCAGGTGCTGCGCAATACCTACTGGCTGCTCGCGCTCAGCCTGCTGCCGACCGTGTTCGGCGCCTGGGTCGGCGTGGCGACCGGCATCACGGCATCGCTCGGTGGCGTCGTCGGCCTGGTCGTGTTCCTGGGCGGTGCCTTCGGCTTCATGTACGCGATCGAGAAGACCAAGAACAGCGGCGCAGGCGTCGCCGTGCTGCTGGGCTTCACCTTCTTCATGGGCCTGATGCTGTCGCGCCTGATCGCGATGGTGCTGGGCTATCGCAACGGCGGCGAGCTGATCATGACCGCCTTCGGCGGCACTGCCGGTGTCTTCCTCGTCATGGCCAGCCTGGCCAGCACGATCAAGCGCGACCTCGAGGGACTGTCCAAGTGGCTGTTCGTCGGCGTTCTGGTGCTGCTGGTCGGCGGCATCGTCAACGTCTTCGTCGGCAGCAGCGCCTTCATGCTGGTGCTCAGCACGATGGCGATCGGCATCTTCAGCGCCTTCCTGCTGGTCGACTTGAAGCGCATCATCGACGGCGGCGAGACCAACTACATCAGCGCCACGCTGGCGATCTACCTGGACCTGTTCAACATCTTCCAGAACCTGCTGGCGCTCCTAGGCATCTTCGGCGGCGAGCGCGACTGATCGCTGCCCCGCTTCAACTGAAAAGGCCTCGCTTTTGCGAGGCCTTTTTGCTGGCTGGCTGCTGCGGTATCAGCGGGCAAGGCCTGCCACGCAGGCCCTGATCAGCATCAATCCGCGCGCTCGAACACCGCGATGCTCTCGACGTGGGCGGTGTGCGGGAACATGTTGACCACGCCCGCCGCCGTGCAGCGATAGCCGGCCTGGTGCACCAGCAGGCCCGCATCGCGTGCCAGCGTCGAGGGGTTGCAGCTGACATAGACGATGCGCTTCGGGGGCTGCCAGGCGGCCTGCTCGGGCGTCAGCGGCTCGGCGCCCTCGGCACCGATGCGCGACTGGTGCAGGTCGGCCAGCGCCTTGGCCAGCGCGAAGGCGCCCTCGCGCGGCGGGTCGACCAGCCACTTGTCGGCCTCGCCGTCGGCCACCAGCATGGCCGGCGTCATCTCGAACAGGTTGCGCGCCACGAAACGGGTCGGCGCCAGGCCGCCGCGGCTTTGCTGGTTGCGCTCGAGGTTCTGGCGCGAACGTGCCACCAGCGCCTCGCTGCCCTCGATGCCCAGCACCTCGCGCGCCTGCGTCGCCAGCGGCAGCGTGAAGTTGCCCAGGCCGCAGAACCAGTCGATGACCCGCTCATGTGTCTCGACGCCCAGCAGGCGCAGCGCGCGCGCCACCAGCACCCGGTTGATGTGAGGGTTGACCTGGGTGAAGTCGGTCGGCTTGAACGGGTGCACGATGCCGAAGTCGGGCAAGGCATAGGACAGCGGTACCGGTTCGGGCTCGGTGTCGAGCAGGTGCACGGTGTCCGGCCCCTTGGGCTGCAGCCACCACTGGATCACCTGGCCGTCGACGCTGTGGCGCAGCGCGAATTCGCGCAGCAGCAGCAGGTCGGACGCCGACAGCGGCTCGAGGTGGCGCAGCACCAGCGCGGTGACCTGGTCGCCGCAGGCGAGCTCGATCTGGGGACAGGTCTCGCGCGCCTCCATGCCGTGGATCAAGGCGCGCAGCGGCAGCAGCAAGGCGCTGACATGGGGCGGCAGCACATGGCACTCGCGGATGTCGGCGACATAGCGGCTCTTGCGCTCGTGGAAGCCCACCAGCACTTCGCCCTTCTTGTGCACGTAGCGCACCGACAGGCGGCCGCGGTAGCGGTAGCCCCAGGCCGGGCCGGCGATCGGGCGCATCAGGCTCTCGGCCTTGACCTTGCCCAGGTGCCAGAGGTTGTCCTCCAGCACGCGCTGCTTGACCGCGACCTGGGCCGCAGGCTCGAGGTGCTGCATCTTGCAGCCGCCGCAGGCGCCCGCGTGCAGGCCGAAATGCGGGCAGCGCGGCGTCACGCGCAGCGGCGACTCGCGGTGGATCTCGGTCAGCTGGGCCTGCTCCCACTGGTTCTTCCTGCGCGTGGTCTGGGCGCTGACGATCTCGGTCGGAAGCGCGCCGTCGATGAAGACGACCTTGCCGTCGGACTTGCGAGCGACGCCCTGGGCGTCGAGGTCGATCGAGGTGATCTCGAGCCAGCCTTCGGGCAGCGCGGGCTTGTCCGCCAGTTCGGCGGCGTGCAGATTTTCTTGTTCCATCAGGGATCAGTTTCAGCGGGAAGGCAGGAATTTGAGCGGATCGACCGGCTTGCCCTGGCGGCGTACCTCGAAGTGCAGCTTGACGCGGTCGGCGTCGCTGCTGCCCATCTCGGCGATCTTCTGGCCCTGGCGGACGTTCTGGTCCTCCTTGACCAGCAGGGTCTGGTTGTGCGCGTAGGCGGTCAGGTAGGTGTTGTTGTGCTTGAGGATGACCAGGTTGCCGTAGCCGCGCAGGCCGGAGCCGGCATAGACGACGCGGCCGTCGGCGGCGGCGAGCACCGCATCGCCCGCCTTGCCGGCAATGTCGATGCCCTTGTTTCGGACCTCGTCGAAGCGCTCGACCACGCTGCCAGAGCCAGGCCAGGAGAAGCTCAACTCCTCGCCTGCCACGGCCGCTGCCGGCTGCGGTTCGGGCTGTACAGGAGGCTTGGCCTGGCTGTCAGCATTCCTGGCGCCAAGCGGACGAGGCTTGACGCGCGCATCCGGAGATGCCGTCGCAACCGGCGACGCCACGGCCCCCTGCTGCTGAGCTGTGGCGGCGATCCCGGGCTGGACCACGGGCGGCACCACGCGCAGCACCTGGCCGACCTCGATCAGGTTGGGGTTCTCGAGCGAGTTCCAGCGCGCCAGGTCGCGCGGGCTGTGACCCGTGTCGAGTCCGATCCGGGTCAGCGTGTCACCCGCACGCACCGTGTAATAGCCGGGCTTGCCGGCATTCTCCTGTCCAGGCAGGGCAGCCGGGGCCGTCACGGCCTTGCCTGCCGAGCCGATCGACCTGTCGCTGACCGGCGCCTGGCCGGACTCGTCGAGGCTGGTGGTGGTACAGGCCGCCAGCAGGGACAGGCCTGCGGCCAGCGCGATCTGCACCGGCCAACGGATCATCACGGCTTGTCGAGGCGCCATTGCGCCGCCATGCGGAACCATTCTGTCCATCGTAAACCTCTCTGGTAAATCAACATGGCCTGAATTTCAAGTCAGGCAATCCCGGATTTTAGAGGGACAAAGTGGACCGCTTCCAGCAGGGTTCGGATAAATCCCTGCAGGCCGCGCTCGATCAGCACCAGATGCTGGCGTCCCTGCCCTTGTTCGGACGGAGCCACCAGCCGCCCGCCTGGGGCGAGCTGGTCCAGCCAGGCCTGCGGAATCAGGTTGCCCCCGGCGGCGCAGATGATCAGGTCATAACCGGCACCGGCCGGGTAGCCGAGCATGCCGTCGCCCAGCATCAGGTGCAGGTTGCGCAGGCGCAGGTGACGCAGGTTGTCGCGTGCCTTCTCGTGCAGAGCCCGCAGGCGCTCGATGCTGTAGACCTCGTGCGCGAGCCGGCTCAGCAAGGCGGCCTGGTAGCCGCAGCCGGTGCCGATCTCGAGCACCCGGCGGGGCAATTCGCTGCGCCCGTTCAGACCAAGCTCGAGCATGCGAGCGACCACGCTGGGCTTGGAGATCGTCTGGCCCAGGCCGATCGGCAGGCTGGTGTCCTCGTAGGCCTGGTGGACAAAGGCAGAATCGACAAAGCGGTGACGCTCGACCTGGGACAAGGCCTGCAGCACCGCGGGGTGGCTGAGGCCCTGGGCAGACAGCCTGGCCACCATGGCCTGGCGCACGGCGCTGGAATCAAGCCCGACTCCGGTAGGAACGGGGATCCTGGCGGTCGAGACAGCGCTTCCCCTGGCTTGAGCGACCCCGGCCGAGGCCGTGGGCCCCAGCTGATCGAGGCTCAGCGGAAAGCCAGGCCGGAGCCGGGCTGGCGCAGTCGAGACACGCGGCCCAGGGGGCTTGGGGGTCGACTGCCGGGAGCTCATGGCGTATCCGTCTGCCTCAGCTGATTCCGGGGCTCAGGCTGGCCACCGCCTGCGTCCAGCGCGTGAGCTGGCCATGATCGGTCAGGTCGATCTGCAATGGTGTGAGCGAGGCATAGCCCTCGCGGGTCAGGTGGAAGTCGGTTCCCTCGCTGTCGTCCATCGCCGGGCCGGCAGCGCCGATCCAGTACATGGTCTCGCCACGCGGATTCACCTGCTGGATCACCGGCTCGGCGGCATGGCGGCGCCCCAGGCGAGCCACCTGCCAGCCCTTGACCTGGGTCCGCGGCAGGTTGGGGATGTTGACGTTGAGCAGCCAGGGCCTGGCGGCGTCGGAGCGAGACGCCGTGTCGCCAGCCAGCCGAGGCCTCATGGCCTCGATCGAGGGAGCGAGCGACTGCACCAGTTCGCGGGCCAGGGCGGCGGCGTCATCGACATGGGCCCAGCCCTTGTCCACTTGCGAGAAGGCGATCGCCGGCACCCCGAACAGATAGCCCTCCATGGCGGCGCCGACGGTGCCCGAATAGATGGTGTCATCCCCCATGTTGGCGCCATTGTTGATGCCGGACACGACCAGGTCGGGGCGATAGCCGAGCAAGCCGGTCAGCGCGATGTGGACACAGTCGGCGGGCGTGCCGTTGACATAGCGAAAGCCGTTGGCGGCGCGCGTGACGTAGAGCGGCGAATGCAGCGTCAGCGCGTTGGACTTGGCGCTGTTGTTGAGCTCGGGCGCGACCACCTCGACCTCGGCGACAGCGGCCAGCGCCTCGTAGACGGCTCGCAAGCCGGCTGCCTGGTATCCGTCATCGTTGCAAAGCAGAATCCTCATGCCTGCCATTCTAGTGGCAGGCATGAACCACTCGGGTTTCAAGCGCCCGGCGCAGGCCCGGCGGTCGATCAGTCGCCCTGCTCCAGCAGCTCGAGCGCAGCCGGGAAGTCGTAGCTGCGCATGAGCTGGGCGAACTCGGCATGGCGCTCACCCAGCGCGGCGCTGAATCGATGCTGGTGCTGCTCGAACAACTCGAGGCTGTCGACGTCGTCGTCGCGCAGCAGGCCGAGCAGGCGCTCGCGCAGGTCCTGCCAGGGCACGGCGCCACTGCCTTCGTCGGGAGCCTGTGGCGAATGCTCGGGCTCCACGACCAGGGCATGGGGCCATCGATAGGATTTTCCCTGCTGGTGCTCGAGCTGGCCACCGAGGCAGCCCAGCAGTGCCGTGAAGCGGAACACCGAGCCCCGGCCCGGCTGGCTCTCGAAACCGACCTCTCCTCCCATCAGCGTGGCCAGCTGCCTGACCAGCACCAGCCCGATGCCGGCGCCGCCATGCGCGCGCGTGCTCGTGGCGTCACCCTGGGCGATATGGCGGAACAGGCGCTCGCGCATGTCCTCGGCCACGCCGATGCCGGTATCGCTGACCTCGAAATGCAGCAGCACCGCCTGTGCGTCCCGGCGAAGCAGGCTAACCTGCAGCGCGACCGAGCCCTTGAGGGTGAACTTGAGCGCATTGTCCAGGTATTGCTGCAGCACCTGGCGCAGCCGCCTGGGGTCTCCCACCAGTTGCAGCGGGACCTCGGCCGCGACGTTCATGGAGAATTCCAGCCCCTTGGCCACCGCCAGCGACGACTGGCGTGCTCCGAGCTGATCGAGCAGCTCGTCGAGCCTGAACACCAGGTTCTGCATTTGCAGGCGCCCGTTCTCGAGCTGGGCGTAGTCCAGCATGTCGACGATGATGTCGTGCAGCTGGCGGGCGGCCTGGTGGACCTGCTGCAGATGGCCACGCTGCTGCTGGCTCAGCTCGGTCGCGAATACCAGGTGCAGCATGCCCAGGATGCTGTTGAGCGGAGTGCACAGCTCGTGGCTGACGTTCGAGAGGAAGTCGGACTTGGCGCGATTGGCCGCCTCTGCGGCATCGCGTGCCTGCGCCAGCACCTGCTCGACACGCTTGCTCTCGGTGATGTCGGCGGAGACTCCGCACAGCGCATAGATGCGACCACCGGCATCCCTGAGCGGCAACTTGACGGTCGAGAGCACGACCTGGCGGCCGTCGCTCAGCTCGCCCGTCCACTCGGTCGTGACCCGCTCGCCCAGCGTCAGCACGCGCAGGTCGGTCGCCCGCGCCTGGCGAGCACGCTCGGGGTCGAGCAAATCGTGATCGTCGCGCCCGAGGATGTCATCCGCTCGCTGGCCCATGGTCTGGCAGGCCTGGCGGTTGACATAGCGGTAGCGGAATTCGGGGTCCTTGATGAAGATCGATGCGTCGACGCTGTCGAGTATGGTGCTGAGCTTTTCCTCGCTTTGGCGCAGCGCCTGCTGCTGCTCGAGATTGCGGCGTGCATAGTCGCTGAACAGGCGACCCAGCCAGCGCGAGAACCAGATCGATCCGCTGACCGCCAGCAGGCTGGCCAGCGCGAGCACGGCCAGCAGCATCAGCGCCTGATCGCGCCCGACCAGCTGCTGCTGCTCGAGTTCCTTCTGCACCGGAGCGGTCAGCTCGTCGTCCAGCATGGTGACCACCAGCACCCAGCCCCAGGGCTGGTAGGGGCGCACCAGTGCAGTCTTGCGCCTGAGCTCGCCCGAACCGGGGTCGGGCCAGTCATAGCTCAAATAGCCGCCACCCTGCTGCGCCAGCCTGGCCACGCTGGCCACCGCCTCGGCCTCATGGGCGGGCAGCGTCTCAAGCGGCTTGCCCTCGAGTTCAGGCGCGGTCGGAATCAGCAGTGCAGGCCCCTGCATCCGGGTCACGCCGATATGGCCGGTGCGACCGAATCGTGTCGCGCGCAGTCGGTCGAGGGCCTCGCTGCGCTGCTTGTCGTCCCAGTAGTGCAGGTAGTCGCCGACACCGATGATCCAGTCATAGGGCGCAAAATGCCTGACATAGGACAGCTTGTCGGACATCTCACGCGGGTTCTCGAGCATGTACCATCGGTAGCGTGCCCAGCCCTCGCCACGCGGCTGGCGGGCAGCCTCGATCAGGCTGCCCATGATGGGACGGCCGCGGTCGTCCCGGTTGTCCAGCTGTAGCTTGCCTTCAAGTTCCGGATTGGGGGGCAAGAGCCTGATATGGCCCTGCATGTCATCGATGAAGACGTAGCCGCGGCCATCGAAGAAGCGCGCGGGCCTCAGCGCTGCGACGATCAGGCGCTGGATCTCGGAATCGGGACGACGGCCACGCTCTCGCTCGTAGATGCCCTGGGCGACACCGTAGGCAGCATCGACCTGGTCCATCAGGCTGCGGCGCAGGCCGGACTCGGCGCGCTCGCGGGTGAAGTCGATCACGCCGAGCACGCTCTCCATTTCGCTTTCCAGCCTGGCCTGCACCTGCTGCTGGGCCGCAATCTCGATGTTGTGCAGTGCAGCACGATGGACCTGATGGCCCTGCAGCGCAAACAGGCCGGACAGCAGCAGGATCAGCAGGAAGGCGATGGCCAGCGTGCCAATCAGGTGCAGTCGCGGCAGATTTTTCTCGTCGGCAAGCAGTTTCATCCAGGCATGTCTCTTGCGGTCCAGGCCCATCTGGCCAGCACGCGTCCGAGTTTAGCCGCAACAGGGAAAACTCAGTCACAAAAAAAGAAGACCGGCAGTCAGCGAGGACTCCGGTCCGGATCGGTCGGAGCAGCCCCCGCGGGCTGCTGCTCGACTCAATGCCAGTCTCAGGCCACGATCGACTCGAGCGCGGCGTTGAAGGTGGCGCTCGGGCGCATCGCGGCGTCGAGCTTGCTCACGTCGGGCAGGTAGTAGCCGCCGATGTCGATCGGCTTGCCCTGGACCTCGTTGAGCTCGGCCACGATCCTGGCCTCGTTATCCGCCAGCGACTTGGCCAGCGGCGC
>JBDLTM010000093.1:0-8242 GCA_039805805.1 Pseudomonadota bacterium
GCCCAGCGGTCGAGCGAATCCCGGTCGATGAACAGGTCGCGCACCGACTGCCAGGCGGGATGGCCAGGCTGGCCGGCATCTTCTGCCGCCAGCGAGAGCCTGCGCCAGAAGATGGTGTAGTCGGTGCGCTCGCGCGCCATCATCTGCAGCAGCTCCTCACTCAGCTCGGCGTCGCCCGCGCGCGCCTCGTCGAGGCCGAGCTTGGCATTCATGCGCCGCTGCAGCGCGGCCGGGAACAGCTCACGGAAGGGCTCGAGCGCGGCTAGCGCCTGCTGTTCGTCGTCGAGCAGCGGCAGCATGGCCTGTCCCAGGCAGAACAGGTTCCAGTACACCACGTTGGGCTGGCGCGCGTAGGCGTAGCGCCCGCTGCTGTCGCTGTGGTTGCAGACATGGCCGGGATCGAAGCCGTCAAGGAACTGGAATGGTCCATAGTCCAGCGTCAGGCCCAGCACGCTCATGTTGTCGGTGTTCAGCACGCCGTGGCAGAAGCCCGCCGCCTGCCACTGCGCGACGAGCTCGGCGCTGCGTTCGGTCACGGCTGCCAGCAAAGCGGCGTAGGGGTTGCCAGGCGCAGCGCCGCATCCGGGGTAGAAATGCTCGATGACGAAGTCCGCCAGCTGGCGCAGTTCGCCATGGCGTCCACCGTGGCTGAAATGCTCGAAGTGGCCGAAGCGGATGAAGCTGGGCGCCAGCCGGGTCACGACCGCGGCGGTCTCGATCTCCTCCCGCCGCACCGGTGCCGGCGAGCCGGTCACGCACAGCGCGCGAGTGGTCGGGATGCCGAGAGCGTGCATCGCCTCGCTGCAGAGGAATTCGCGGATCGAGCTGCGCAGCACGGCGCGGCCGTCGCCCATGCGGGAGTAGGGCGTGCGCCCGGCACCCTTGAGCTGGATTTCCAGTCCGCTGCCGGCATGCTCGCCCAGCATCAGCGCGCGGCCGTCGCCGAGCTGACCGGCCCAGTGGCCGAACTGGTGGCCGCTGTAGACGGTCGCGATCGGCAGCAGGCTGTCGGGCCAGCGGTTGCCGCTGAGCAGCTGCAGCAGTTCCGGGTCCTGAGGCGCCTGTTCGGGCAGGCCCAGCTGTGCTGCGGCTTCGGCGCTCCAGCCCACCCAGCAGGGATCTGGCAGCGGGGTGGGAGGCAGGCGGGTATGGAAGGCGTCGCCAAGGCGCTCGAATCGGCTCTCTTGTAGTTGCATGGGAGGATTGTCCTGTCCGCCGGGAGGCCTTGCGCGGCGGCGGGACATGGGGAAAATTAAACGGATGAAGTCCTGGCCAGCCAGCGGCTGGAGATAATCCGGCGGGGCCGCAGCCTGCCGGTCCGGAAATACCGCACTTGGAATCGTTTCTGCTCTCCCTGCTCAACGGGCTCAGCTATGGACTGCTGCTGTTCATGCTGAGCGCCGGCCTGACCCTCATCTTCAGCATGATGGGGGTGCTCAACTTCGCCCATGCCAGTTTCTACATGCTCGGGGCCTATTTCGCCGCCACGCTGTCGGCCCGGATCGGCTTCTGGCCGGCCCTGCTGCTGGCGCCGCTGGCCGTCGGCCTGCTCGGAGCCTGGTTCGAGGCCGCCTGCCTGCGGCCCCTGCACCGCCACGGCCATGTCGCCGAGCTGCTGGTGACCTTCGGGCTGGGCTATGTCGTGCTCGAGCTGGTGCAGCTGGCCTGGGGCCGGCAGCCGCTGGACTTCCGCCCGCCCGAACTGCTGCAGGGGCCGGCCTTCACCCTGGTGCAGGATGCCGTGCGCGGCGCCAGCTGGACCTGGGGCGCGGCGGACGATGCGGTCTGCCGTGCGGCAGACTTTATCTGCCATCCTTTTCCGGCGACGCGGGTCTTCGCGGTGGCCGTGGCGCTGCTGATGTGGCTCTCGCTGTGGCTTCTGCTGCAGGCCAGCCGGGTCGGCCTGGTGGTCCAGGCGGCGCTGACCCAGCCCGAGATGGTCGAGGCGCTCGGCCACGACCTGCCGCGCGTCTTCATGGGGGTCTTCGGCGTCGGCGCAGCGCTGGCCGGGCTCGCCGGCGTGGTCGGAGGCTCGACCTTCGTGACCGAGCCGGGCATGGCGGCCGCCGTCGGGCCGGTCATCTTCGTCGTGGTGGTGGTCGGCGGGCTGGGCTCGCTGTCGGGCGCCTTGCTGGCCTCTCTGCTGATCGCGCTGCTGCAGACCTTTGCCGTCGCCTACGACGGCACCCTGCTGCAGGCGGCGCAGCGGCTGGGCTGGGCGCCGGCAGCCGACACGGCGCTGGTGCCCTTGCTCGATGTGAGCCTGGCCCAGGTGGCGCCGATGCTGCCCTACCTGCTGCTGGTGCTGGTGCTGCTGCTGCGCCCGGCGGGGCTGTTCGGACGGAGGCTGGCCTGATGCGGCGGGAACTCTGGCTCTGGGGGCTGGCGATGCTGGCGCTGCTGCTCGCGCCACTTTACTGGAGCGGCAATGCCGAGCTGGCGCTGCTGACCCAGGTGGCGATCGCCGCGCTGGCCTGCCTGTCCTACAACCTCTTGTTCGGCCAGGGCGGCATGCTGAGCTTCGGCCATGCGGTCTACACCGGCATCGGCTGCTACGCCGGGGTGCACGCGCTGCGCGTCGCCGCCTCGGGCAGCCTGCCGCTGCCCGTCAGCCTGGTGCCGCTGGCCGCCGGCCTGGCGGGAATCGCTCTGGCGCTGCCGCTGGGCTGGGCCAGCACGCGCAAGTCGGGCACGCCGTTTGCCATGATCACGCTCGGCCTGGGCGAACTGGTCGCGGCCGCCGCGCTGATGTTCCCGGCGCTGTTCGGCGGCGAGGCCGGCGTCTCGGCCAACCGCGTGATCGGCCCGCCGGTCTGGGGCATCAGCTTCGGGCCGCAGATCGAGGTCTACTACCTGTGCGCGGCCTATGCGCTGGGCGGCGCCGCGCTGCTGCGCGCCTTCTCGGCCACGCCGCTCGGGCGCTTGCTCAATGCGGTGCGCGACAACGCCGAGCGCGCCGCCTTCATCGGCTACGACCCGCATGCGGTGCGCTTCCTGGCCTTCCTGGTCTCGGCCTTCCTGGCCGGCGTGGCGGGTGGCTTGGCCGCGCTGCATTTCGAGATCGCCAGCCCCGAGGCGCTGGGCGCGCACCGCTCGGCCTCCTGGCTGCTGTTCACCTTCCTGGGCGGATCTGCCTGTTTCCTGCTCGGTCCGGTGCTAGGTGCGCTGCTGCTGGTGTTCTCGACCGTGCTGCTGTCCGAGTGGACGCCGGCCTGGCAGCTCTACCTCGGGCTGTGCTTCCTGTTCATGGTGATGCGCGCACCCCAGGGACTGGCCGGCCTGCTGCTGCAGGCCGTCGAGCGATTCCGTGCCGTGCCGCTTTCCAGCAGGCTGCCGGCCGCGCTGGCGCGAACTGCCGCTGTCCTGCTGGCGCTGCTGGGTGCCGGCGCACTGGTCGAGCTGGTCTACCAGTTGCAGCTGCACTCGGTCTCGGGCGGCCGCCTGGTCTATCTGGGCCTGCAGCTCGACACCGGCAGCGCGGCGGACTGGCTGCTGGCGGCAGTCTCTCTGCTGGCTGGGCTGGTGTTGCAGCGCCGCTTGCGCTCCAGGGAGATTGCCGCGGCCGCCGGCCAGCGGGAGCGAGCCGGCTTGCCAGCCCGGCGCAGCGCTGGCGCCAGGGGAATGCGATGAGTTCGCCGGACCTGATCCTGCAGCTCCAAGGCGTGGGCAAGCGCTTTGGCAACAGCGAGGTTCTGCGCGAGATCTCGCTGTCGGTCCAGCGCGGCGAGCGCATCGCGCTGATCGGCCCCAACGGAGCCGGCAAGTCGACCCTGTTCAACCTGATCAGCGGGCGGGACCGGCCCAGTTCCGGCAGCGTTAGCTTCAACGGGCGGCGCATCGACGGCCTGGCACCGCAGCAGATCAGCCGACTCGGCCTGGCGCGCAGCTTTCAGCTCAGCCACCTGTTCCCGCGCCTGAGCACTTTCGACAATCTGCGCTGCGCCATGCTGTGGAGCAGCGGCCAGCGCTACAGCTTCTGGCGCCGGCTGTCGCGCCTGCGCGAGCTCAACAGCCGGGCCGAAGGGCTGCTTGAGCGCCTGGGCCTGTCGAGTCGACGCGACACCGCGGCTGGCGAGCTCAGCTACGCCGAGCAGCGAGCGCTCGAGCTCGGCGTGACGGTCGCCGGCGGCGCCGATCTGATCCTGCTCGACGAGCCCACCGCCGGCATGAGCCGCAGCGAGACGGCGCGCTGCGTCGAGCTGATCCGCGAGCTCAGTTCCGGCCTCACCCTGCTGATGGTCGAGCACGACATGGGCGTGGTGTTCGAGCTGGCAGACCGCATCGCGGTGCTGGCGCAGGGCCACCTGATCGCGTTCGGCAGTCCGGACCAGGTGCGAGCCAATCCGGGCGTCCAGCAAGCCTACCTGGGCACCTTGCCTTCGAAGGAGCCAGGTCATGGCTGATGCGCTGCTGCGAGTGCGCGACTTGCACGCCTGGTACGGCCAGAGCCATGTGCTCCAGGGCGTCGATTTCGAGCTGGGGCAGGGCGAGATCGTCGCGTTGCTCGGGCGCAATGGATCGGGGCGATCGACCACGGCGCGCGCGCTGATGGGGCTGGTCGACTGCGAGGGCCAGGTGCTCTGGCGCGGACGCGACATCCTGGGCCTGCGGACCTTCGAGATCGCGCGTGCCGGCGTCGGCTACGTGCCCGAGGACCGCGCGATCTTCGGGCGCCTGAGCGTGGAGCAGAACCTGCTGCTGGGGCTGCAGCGCGGCAAGCCCGGCCGCTGGCGGATCGACGACATGTACCAGCTGTTCCCGCAGCTCGGTTCACGCCGCCGGCTCGATGCAGGCCGGCTCTCGGGCGGAGAGCAGCAGATGCTGGCGCTGTGCCGCACGCTGATGAGCTCGCCGGAGCTCATCATCGTCGACGAGCCGACCGAGGGCCTGGCGCCGCAGCTGGTCGGGCAGGTCGGCAGCTTCCTGCAGCAGATCAGCCGCGCCGGCGTCGCGGTGCTGCTGGTCGAGCAGAAGCTCGCGATAGCGCTGGCGGTCTCGCGGCGAGCGCTCGTGATGGGTCATGGCCGTGTCGTGTTCGACGGCAGCCCGCAGCAGCTGCTCTCCAGCGCCGAGCTGCGCCGCGAATGGCTCGAGGTCTAGCGCGCGGTCTGGGGGTGCCTGCAACTTGCGCTATGCTGCCGCCATGCAATTCCCCGTACCCATCCCCTTCGTCGAGCTGCTCGGCTTCGAGCTGCTGCGCTGGGAAAACGACGAGGCCGAGATCCGCTTCGACGCCGGCCCCGAACACCTCAACAGCTTCAGCGTCGTGCATGGCGGCGCCAGCATGACCCTGCTCGACGTCGCGATGGCGCATGCCGCGCGCAGCGGCATGCCCGAGATGGGCGCGGTCACTATCGAGATGAAGACCAGCTTCCTGCAGGCCGCGCGCGGCCCGCTGCTGGCCAAGGGGCGCGTGCTGCACCGCAGCGCCACCATGGCCTTCACCGAGGGCCAGGTCTATGACTCCGAGGGCAGGCTGTGCTGCCACGCAACCGGCACCTTCAAGTGCATCCGCCGGCTGCCGGTCGGCGCCAAGGGGGCGCAGCCGCTCAACGGCGCCGACCCGATCAAGACCGACTGAGCGCCGGCCCCGTCAAGACCGGCTGATCACTTCTCCAGCACGTACTGGCCTGGCGCGGCCGCCAGCGCCGGGAACTGCTCGCTGGCCGCCGGGTAGGCGGGAACGAGCTCGCCGCAGCGTTCGTGCAGCCAGTCGGTCCAGTCCAGCCACCAGCTGCCGCGCTGCTGCTCGGCGTGCGAAAACCAGTGCTCGCTGTCGTCGTTGCGTGCCGGCTCGCCGACCCAGTAGCTGCGCTTGGGCGGATCGACCGGCGGGTTGACGATGCCCAGGATATGGCCCGAGGTCGACAGCACGAAGCGCACCGGCGCGGCCACGTTGATCGACTTGCGGATCCCGTAGCAGGACTGCCAGGGCGCGATATGGTCGTCCTGCGCCGTGACGGCGTAGAGCGGCTGCACGATGCGATCCAGGTCTATCGTCTCGCCGGCAATCGTCAAGGCGTCGCGCTTGACCAGCTGGTTGTTGAGGTACATCTCGCGCAGGTAGAAGCTGTGCATCGCGCGAGGCATGCGCGTGGTGTCCATGTTCCAGAACAGCACGTCGAAGGCCGGCAGCGGCTCGCCCAGCAGATAGCTGTGCACCCAGTAATGCCAGATCAGGCCGTTGGAGCGCAGCAGCCGGAACGACGCCGCCATCTCGCTGCCGTCGAGGTAGCCCTTGCGCGCCATCATGTCGTCGAGCGTGCACAGGATGTCCTCGTCGATGAAGACGCCGATCTCGCCCGGCTCCGAGAAGTCGGTCAGCGTCGTCAGCAGCGTCCAGTGCGCCACCGGCATCTGCCCGGCCGGATACCGCTTGCTGGCCCAGGCCATGTAGCTTGCCACCAGCGTGCCGCCGATGCAGTAGCCCGTCAGGTGCACCTGCGGCACGCCGCAGAACTCGCGCGCGATCCGCACCGCCTCGGCCACGCCTTCCTGCAGGTAGTCGTCGAAGCCGACCTCGCTCATGCCGGCGTCCGGGTTCTTCCAGCTGGTGATGAAGACCGAGAAGCCCTGACCGGTCAGGTATTTGACCAGGCTCTTCTTCTCGTTGAGGTCCAGGATGTAGAACTTGTTGATCCAGGGCGTGCAGATCACGATCGGCGTCGCGCGCACCTGCTCGGTCGCGGGCGCGTAGTGGATCAGCTCGAGCAACTGGTTGCGGAACACGACCTGGCCAGGCGTGGTGCCCAGGTCGCGCCCGACCTGGAACGCATCCTGCTCGACCATCAGGATGTTGCGGGCGAACAGGTCGCGGCTGAGGTTGTTCCAGCCTTCGAGCAGGCTCTGGCCCCCGGTCTCCTGGGCGCGCCGCAGCGCGGTCGGATTGGTGAGCAGGAAGTTGCTCGGCGCGATCGCATTGAGCCAGTTGTGGACCCAGAAATAGGCGCGTTCCTGCTCGTGGCGCGACAGGCCGGGCGCACTGTTGTAGAGCGTGCGCAGCCGGTGGTCGAAGGCCAGGAAGCCTTCCTTGAGGATGTCGAAGGCGGGCGACTCGAGCCAGGCCGGGTCGGCGAAGCGCTCGTCCTCGCGCTTGGGCACCACCAGGTCGCCGCTGTCGTCACCCAAAAGGCGGCGCAGTGCATGGTCGTAGAGGCGGATCGCCTCGTTCCAGGCCTCGAAGCTCTCATGCAGCAGCAGCTGCGGATGCGTCCACCAGGCCACCTGAGCCTGGAACTGCGATGACAGCATGCCGAACGGATCGCTGGCGCGACGCCAGGCCTGCAGGGCAACTTCGGGCGGTGTCTGGCAGGGCTGGCTGGCGGCCGGGATGGACGGAGGTAGTTGCGACATGAGCTCCCCTGGTTTTCATGACGTTTTCATCATAAGCCCTGGCTGTCGTCTTGGCATCAGGAATTCAGCGGTATCGCCGCAGTGCCTCCTGCAAGGCCTGCACGACATGCGCGCGCAACTCGGGCGGCTCCAGCACCTCGCAGCCGCCGGCCTGGCGCAGGATGTCGCCGACCAGCTCGCGGTCGTCGCTGTAAGGCAGTTCGAGCAGGTAGCTGCCATCCGCCAGCCATTCGGACTTCTGTTCCGGATGCCACTGCTCGCCGCTGACCCAGCGCGCGCGCAGCGGACTGAACCTGAGCCGGGCCCAGGCGCGCGACTCGCCGCTGAAGATGCCGTAGCCGGCCTGCGTGTGCGCCTTGAGTTGTTCTGCATCGATGTCCAGTGACGGCTTGTCGGCAAGGGCTTCGCAGCGGCTGATCGCATCGACCGCGAAGCTGCGCAGCCCATCCCTCAGATGGCACCAGGCATCCAGATACCAGTTGTCGCGGTAATGCACCAGCTGCTGCGGCGAGACCTCGCGCTCGATCGTCTCGCCCTTCTCGCGGTTGTGGTGCGAGATGCGCAGCCGCTGGCGCTTGAGCGTGGCGCTGACCACGGTCTCGAAGGCGCGCGGCGGAAGCCGGCGCTTGCCGGC
Organism: Pseudomonadota bacterium; assembly: GCA_039805805.1. Taxonomy (GTDB): domain Bacteria; phylum Pseudomonadota; class Gammaproteobacteria; order Burkholderiales; family Burkholderiaceae_C; genus Malikia. The sequence goes on from JBDLTM010000093.1 coordinate 7,988, forward strand.
GTGCACCACGCGGATGCGCTGCGCCAGCCCCAGGCTGTCGAGGTCCATGTCGTGCAGCAGCCCCGACAGGCGCTCGCGCAGCGGCGCCATCTTCTGCCCGAGCAGGCCCGGCGCGAGCTCGGTCAGCAGGTGCTGCAAGGTGGCCAGCGCGACCAGTTCCTCAGCGCTCAGCCAGAGTCCGGGCAGCTCGCGCCCCGAATGACCCGGCTCGAGCCGGTAGCCGCCCTGCTGCCGGTCATAGACCACCGGGATCTT
>JBDLTM010000094.1:0-8224 GCA_039805805.1 Pseudomonadota bacterium
GAGCCGGTAGCGGGCGCGCCAGGTCCGGCTGGCCAGATCGGCCGCACCGGCCACCTCGCGCAGCCGCACCGGCTGCGACTGGCCTCTCGCGCCCTCGACCTGGCCCTGCTGCGGAGCCGTCGTGCTCGGCAGGTGCACCTCGACCTCGCGCTCGCCCGCCTGCGCCAGCGTTGCCAGTGCCAGGCCAGGGCTGACCACCTGGCCGGCCTCGGCCATGACCTCGGTGATCACGCCGGCGCTCGCGGCGCGCAGCTCGGTGTAGCCGCGGGCGTTGCGCGCCTGGGCCGCACCGGCGCGCGCGACATCGAGCCGACTGAGCGCGTCGCGCTGGGCCAGTTCGAAGCGGTCCAGCGTCTGCGCGCTCACGAAGCCCTGCGCCACCAGCTGGCGCTGGCGCTCGAGCTCGCGCTGCGCGGTGGCCAGCGCGGCCTCGGCCGCCGCCAGCTGGGCGGCAGCCGCCTGCTCGCTGGCGGCGACATCGCGCCCGTCGAGCGAGAACAGCAGCTGTCCGGCCTTGACGCTCTGGCCGGCCTCGACATGGCGAGCGAGCAAGCGGCCGCCGATCTGGAACGCCACCGGCGTCTCGTGGCGCGCCCTGATCGTACCCGACAGCAGCAGCTGCCCGGCTCCGGCAGGCTGCAGCGCGACCATGCGGACCCAGGGGACGTTGGGAGCAGCTTCAGGCTGGGCATCCTGGCGCGAACAGGCCGACAGGCCCAGGGCCAGGGCGCATGGCAGCAGGGCCAGGCGGACCGGGTAGAGATGTGGCTTCATGGGATGGAGAATTCGATGGATTCAGGACTGCTGCCATTATTGAGCAGGTTCTTGATACCAACCGCAGTATGGGGCAAGCCACGCCGACAAACTGCCGCACGCAGGATCAGCTGCCGGCCCGATGGCAACACAAGCTCGCACCTGTGGCAAAGCGCCTCAGCCTGGTCGAACCCGGACTGCCCGCCGGGACTGCTGCCTGGCCAGCTCGAGCCAGCTAGCCCAAACAGGAAGCTGACGCTAGAGTGAGGGTTCGGCAGCAACAGGGAGGTCAGCATGAGCCAAGACAAGCAGGTCATCAGCCATCGGCAGCAGGGCTGGAACAGCCAGGACTGGGATCACGTCATCGAGGCCAACGAGGCGATGCAGGACGCCGCGGACGACCTCAACCACGCAGTCAACGGCGGCGGCGGCGCCTTCGGCCCGGAGCGGCTGCGCTTGATCGCCGACAAGATCGAGTCAGTCGCCTCGGAGCTCCGGGCCATCTGCGCCCGCTACCAGTGACAGCCGCACCCCGGCCTGCGCCTGTTTTTTAGGCAGCAGACGAAAATCCATTGAAGGCAAGGGCTTGCCCTCCTGTCACCACGCTTGTCCACAGCTTTGGGCACGGCGACTGGGGATTGTGGACAGGGGCCACTGCCGGGTGGATCTCTGCAGCGCAAGCAGCGCCGACCATCAGCAGTGCAAGCCTGAAGCTTGCTTGACTTATGTCAAGCAACTGCTTTCCTCTCATGATTTGATGAGTGCACTGATGGCTATCATCGTGGCGTACATCACCGATGTGCTTGCATGCCAGGTTGTGCGGGCGCGACAGCTGCAGAAATGCTGACTTGTTCTGACTACGCTTCGCGACAGCCTGTGTGCCCCTTGTTCAGGAAAGCCTGTTTTTTCTAAGAGGTTACAAATGGCAGTGACTGGAGTTGTCCGTCCCGGACATATGCAGATGCGCGTTCTCGACATCGAGGAAGGCGCCAAGTTCTATCGCGACGTCGTCGGCCTGGTCGAGACCGGCCGTGACGCCTCGGGTCGTGTCTATTTCAAGGCCTGGGACGAACGCGACCACAACAGCCTGATCCTGCGCCAGGCCGACACCGCCGGCGTGGACTTCTTTGCCTTCAAGGTGGCCGACAAGGCGACGCTCGAGAAGCTGGACCAGGACCTGCAGGCCTTCGGCGTAAAGACCGAGCGCATCCCGGCCGGCGAACTGCTCGAGACCGGCGAGCGCGTGCGCTTCGAGATCCCCACCGGCCACCTGATCGAGCTCTACGCCGAGAAGACCGACGTCGGCAACGGCCAGCCCTACGTCAACCCGAATCCCTGGACGCCCGAATCCGAGCATGGCATCGCCCCGGTGCGCCTGGACCACTGCCTGCTCTACGGTCCGGACATCGACGGCGCCATGGAGATCTTCACCAAGGTCCTGGGCTTCTACCTGGTCGAGCATGTGCTGATGGAGGACGGCAAGACCAACCTGGCGATCTGGCTGTCCTGCTCGCACAAGGCGCACGACATCGCCTTCGTCCGCCATCCCGAGCCGGGCAAGCTGCACCATGTGTCCTTCCTGCTCGAGACCTGGGAAGAGGTGCTGCGCGCCGCCGACATCATGTCGATGAACAAGGCCTCGATCGACATCGGCCCGACCCGCCACGGCATCACCCGCGGCACGACGATCTATGCCTTCGACCCCTCGGGCAACCGCTACGAAGTCTTCTGCGGCGGCTACCAGCCCTACCCCGACTACCACCCCATCACCTGGACCTGGGACGAGGTCGGCGCGGGCATCTTCTATCACGACCGCAAGCTCAACGAGCGCTTCCTGAGCGTCGTGACCTGAACCCAGCCCTGGTCGGGCAGGAGGCCAGGCACAGCCCCGGATGGATCAGGGGCTGGCGGCCTGGCTGGCCCGGTCACGGATTGGCCAGCCGCGCCTGCGGCGTGATCTGGGCCGGGTCGGTGCGCAGTTCGATCAGCGCGGCGCGCCCCGCCGCCTGCGCGCGCGCGAAGGCCGCCGCAAAGTCGGCCTCGTGGTCGACCCGCTCGGCGTAGGCGCCGAAGGACTGCGCCAGCATGACGAAATCCGGATTGACGAGCCCGGTGGCCGAGACCCGCCCCGGGTATTCGCGCTCCTGGTGCATGCGGATGGTGCCGAGCATACCGTTGTTGACCACGATCACGATGACGGCGGCATCGTACTGCATCGCGGTCGCGAGCTCCTGCGGGTACATCATGAAGCAGCCATCGCCGGCGAAGCAGACCACGGTGCGCTCGGGCTGGGCCAGCTTGGCCGCGATCGCCGCCGGCAGGCCATAGCCCATCGCGCCATTGGTCGGCGCCAGCTCGGTGCCGAGCTGCTTGTACTGGAAGAAGCGATGAACCCAGACCGTGTAGTTGCCGGCGCCGTTGCAGATGATCGCGTCATCGGGCAGCGTTCGCGAGAGCTGCGTCACGACCTGCGCCAGGTCGACGCCGCTCTGCTGCGGATTGCGAACCGGCGGCGTGTGGTGCTCGACATGGTCGGCGCGGCAGGCCTGCGTCCACCCTGCCCAGTCGCCGGACCCGGGTACGTCAGGCAGTTGCTGCAGCCGGGCCACCATGGCGGCAACGCTGGCCTGGACCGGCACGTCGGCCTGGTAGACGCGCCCCAGTTCCCGAGCGTCGGCATGGATGTGGACGAGCCGCTGCGTCGGCCGCGGGCTGCGCACCAGCGTGTAGCCGCTCGAGCTGGCCTCTGACAGCCGGCTGCCCAGCACGATCAGCAGGTCGGCTGCGCACACCCGCGCGGCCAGCGCGGGCGAGACGCCGAGGCCGAGCTGGCCGATGTAGTGGGGGTCGCGGTTGTCGAGGATGTCCTGGCGCCTGAAGCCGGCCGCCACCGGCAGGTTGAAGCGGTGCACGAAGGCGCACAACTGCTCCCGGGCAGCGGGCGTCCAGCCGGTGCCTCCGACCACGACCAGCGGCCGCTGTGCCTGCTGGAGCTGCGCGGCGATCTCGGCCAGCGCGCCGTCATGGGGCGCGGCCTCGACGCTGCGCGCGGGCGCGATGTCGGCGACGGTGGCGCTGCCGAACAGCGTGTCCTCGGGCAGCGCGACGACGACCGGGCCCCTGCGGCCCGACATCGCGACGCTGAAGGCGCGGTTGACGATCTCGGGGATGCGGTCGATCGACTCGATCTCGGTCGCCCATTTGGCCAGGGGGCCGAACATCTGGCGGTAGTCGATTTCCTGGAAACCCTCGCGCTCCCGGGTGCCGGTGGCCACCTGTCCGATGAACAGCAGCATCGGCGTCGAGTCCTGCATCGCGGTGTGCACGCCGTTGGCGGCGTGCGTGGCGCCTGGGCCGCGCGTGACGAAGGCGACGCCGGGCCGGCCGGTGAGCTTGCCGTAGGCGTCGGCCATGTTGGAGGCGGCACCTTCATGGCGCGTGGTGATCGTGCGCATGCCGGCGCGATCGCGCAGCGCATCGAGCACCGGGAGGTAGCTCTCGCCGGGTACGCAGTAGACGGTATCGACGCCGTTGCGATGCAGCGCCTCGACCAGGATGAGGCCGCCATTGCGCGGGCCGGGTTGAGTGGTTTCCATGAACTGAATGCTTGAGGTAGGTCAGAAAGCCAGGCCGGGGTCCGTCGTTGAAGTCAGCCCGGAAATAAGTCCAGGGAACGGCATGCGATGTCCCAGTTCTGCTCCAGCACGGGACCGCCAGGGTGCACCAGAACCGGCACGGTCCCCTTCGGCAAGACGGCCAGCAGGGCGGACGGCTTGTCGCGCAGGACGATCTCGTGCGCCTCGAACGCCACCCCCGCCAGCAGCAAGGCCATGCGGGCCCTCATCGCGTAGGGGCAGCGACGATAGGTGTACAGCAGGGGGAGTGGCGGCCTCATCGGCAGGCTGGGGTTTGGGCGAAACCCGTCATTCTCAATCTCTGATGATGGCTCGAGCACCGAATCTTGGCGGGACGAGACTACCGACCGGCATGGTTTTTGCCGATTCTAGATCCATGACTGAACCCGCCAGTCCCGGCCGTCCAATTGGGAATTTTTCGATCAGCAGACTCAAGCCCGCTGGATCACGACGTCGCACAGGGGCCTGGCGATGCAGGGCAGGCAGTAGCCGTCCCGCTTTTCTTCCAGGCTGAGCCCGGGCCAGGGGATGTCGTACGCCACCTGTCCCTCGAGCAGCCTGCCGATGCAGGTGCGGCAAGTCCCGTTGCGGCACGAGACCGGCCAGTCGATGCCGGCCTGGCGCATCGAGGCAAAAAGGCTTCGGTCTGCTGCTGCAGCAAAGGCTGCCCCGCTGTCCTGAACCAGGCCCTTGAAGACAGGAGTCTGCAGGCTCGCTACCATGTCAGCCCTGCACGGTCCTGGCTGCCAGGATGAACTGCCCCCCGGCGACATGGTGCAGGGGGATCCACTCATCTGGAGCCGCATCGAAATGCCAGCGCTCCTGGCTGAACATCCGTTCGCCGGCCCATGCAGCCACCTCCTGGGCGATGAAGAGGTCATGGGCCTTGTCCGCCTCGTGCGGCTGGCGGCAGCAGCTGTCCGGGGGGACTGGGGTGAAGTGACCGGACATGCAGGGGGGATATGTCATGGGTGGTGTAGCCTCAAGCTTATGCTCGATTCGGAATTGCGGCAACGGCCAGAGGCCTGACGAGGCCCGAAAGGACTACCCGGCCCATGGACCTGTGTTTTACGGATCGGTCCGAGCTACTTTTGCATGCAAGCCGCGATGTGGGGTGGCGTCGATCAGGCCGATGCAGACCACCGATGCCAGGACCCCCTGGCACCTGACTTTCCGGGAGATGAAGAATGGACAGACGCGCATTGCTGATCGGATCGGGGCTATGGGCAGTGGGGCAAGCCACCCTCAGTGGACCGTCCGCCCTGGCCCTTTCGGCGCTGGCCAGCGAGGGTGGCGTGCTGCTGATCCGCCATGCCAGCACAGAGCCTGGCTTGGGCGACCCGCCCGGCTTCACGCTCGGCCAGTGCAGCACCCAGCGCAACTTGTCGGAAGCCGGACGGGCCGAGGCCATCGCCATCGGCGCCTGGTTCAGGCAGCACGGACTGAAAGCACGGGCGGTACTCAGCAGCCAGTGGTGTCGCTGCCAGGACACCGCCCGGCTGGCTTTTGGCCAGCAGGAAGACTGGCCCGCCCTGAACTCCACCTTTGCCGGACAAGGCCAGCACGAGCAGCAACTGCACATGCTGCGACAGCGTCTGCGGCAGCTCCCCGCCGGCGCGCTGGAGGTCTGGGTCACGCACCAGGTGATCATGACCGGACTGACCGGTGCCTACCCTGCCATGGGCGAGGGTTTTCTGGTGGATGCGGGCGGCAAGCTGCGGGCTCGCGGCATGATGAGGCCCGACGCCTGAACTGTCCTGCCCCATGCACCCCAGGGTGACATTGCTTCTGCAGTCAGCCACATTGCTGACTGACAGCATGCGGTTCGCCAACGGCAGCCAGAGGTCGTGCTTGTCCGCGTCGAGGCAAGGAGTTCATTGCTGCATGGGCAGCGTGGGCTTGCGCTGGCTGGCGGCCCAGCTAAACAGGGAAAGCAAGGCGAGCCCGCCGCCAATCAGCAGGATACCGCCGATTTCGGTGGCCTTGAATTGCTCGCCCAAAGTCAGACGCGATGACAGGATGGCGACGACCGGGATGCCCAACACCGACAGGCTGGCTTCCCAGGCCGGCAGCCGATCCAGGATGAAGATCCAAAGCCACCAGCACAGCGCGGTGCTGGCAATGCTCATGAAGATCAGCAGGCCGGCAAAGTGTGGCGTCCATGAGGTCGGGCGCTCGGGAATGACCAGCGCGAGCAGCACCAGCGGAATCGCGCCGATCAGCATCTGCCAGGCGGTCAGGGTCAGCAGGTCGACTGGCGTTGCTGTACGCAGCCGCTTGATCAGGATGGTGCCTGTTGCCCAGCACAGCGCGGCCATGACGCCTAGGAACTTGCTGAACAGGCTGCTGCCCATGTTCCACGGTTCGATGATCAGCAACAGGCCGATCAACGTACTCGCTGCAGCCAGCCACTGCTTGCCGCGCACCCGTTCGCCAAGCACCGGCCAGGCCAGCAGCAGAGTCCAGATCGGCATCGTGAAGATCAGCACGGCGGTCTTGCCGGGCCCCCCCTCGACCAGCGCCCAGTTCTGGAAGGCCATGAAGCCGCTGACCTGGACGAGGCCAATGGCCAGGGTCTGCCGGGGCGCGACCAGAGCCAGCGGCCGGCCCATCAGCTTGAGGACAGCGAAGAGGGCGAGCGCGCCGCCCACGCAACGCTCAGCCGCAAAGGCAAAGGGCGGCGCATAAGCCAGCCCCTGCTTGGCAAGCACCCAGGTGTAGCCCCAGGTCAGGGTCAGGACGAGAAGAGCGAGCAACGGAATCCAGCGGCGGGAAACAGGCATGAGAGGTAAGCTAACGGGGCTAGCGGCGAGGCAGGGGGCTGGAATCTAGCACAGCTCGGGAGTCCCCATCGGGAATGAAGCCCGTTCATTGCTGGGCAGCTTGTGCATGCAAGCCTCGAACAGCGGGCTCTGCAGCCAGCCTGCCAGCCAGGCCTGGACTCGGCCCAGGGGCAAGGCGTCGAACCACGCCGGGTCCACCGCAGCGAACTGCCGCACGAATGGAAAGATGCCGAAATCGGTGGCACAGGGCTGTTCGCCGCCGAGATACGGCGCCCGGGCCAGGCCTGGACTTCAGCACTCGCGCCGCCCCGGGTCAGGACCCAGTGCACGATGTCCCAGCTCTGCTCCAGCACAAGGCCGCCAGGCAGCACGAGGACCGGCACCGTCCGCTTGGGCGAGATGGCGTCATCGCGGCGGGCAGGAGGTTACAGCGAGGCTTGTGATCTTCAAGCATCCGGCCTTGCTGGGGCTCCTGCTCGGAAGACTTTGATCACGCTCATACGATGAGTCATGCCTGGCAACATCAACCCAGGCAATTCAACGCCGACCTAGACGGTCAGCCTGATCTACCCGAGTCGGTGCCGGCGTGTCACGACATGATCCTGGGTGGCTGGCGCGCCGGTACCAACAGCCAGAGCATGGCAGCAGCCTGGGTGGCGAGCAGAACGATGAAGGCGGCACGATAGGCGGCCTCAACCGTCCAATCTATCGCCTGCAGGCCGTCGACCAGCGCACCGACCCCCCATTGCAGACCGAAGGCACCGGCAAAGGCGAGCAGGTTCAGCGCCGTGCTGGCTCGGCCCGACATCGAGGGCGGGAAGGCCTTGGCGACCAATGAATAGGCCAGGTTGGACAGCGAGAAACAGATGCCGAGCAGCGGCCAGCTCAGGTCGCTGCCCAGCCGGGGCTGCAGCACGATCAGTGCAAAGCAGGCCAGCGCGATCAGCATCGAAATCAAATACAGGGTTTCCATCTTGAGGCCACGCCGCTGCAGGTCGGTCGCGAAGAAGCCCATGAACAGGAAGCCGGCGAGCAGCGACAGGCTCAGCCAGG
>JBDLTM010000095.1:0-8223 GCA_039805805.1 Pseudomonadota bacterium
GGCATCGCGCAGGTCGCGGCGCAGGCCGGCCATCCGGTCCGCCTGCTCGACAACCGCCCCGGTGCGGCAGCGCAGGCCGTTGCCGGCCTGCGCGCCCAGCTCGCCAAGCTGGCCGACAAGGGCAAGATCAGCGCCGAAGCAGCGCAGGCTGCTGGCGAACGCCTGTCGGCGGTCGACTCCAGCGCTGAACTGGCCGGCTGCGGTCTGGTGGTCGAGGCCATCGTCGAGAACCTCGAGGTCAAGCGCAGCCTGTTCCGCGAGCTCGAGGCCATCTGCGGCGCCGACTGCATCCTGGCGACCAACACCTCGTCGATCTCGGTGACCTCGATCGCCGCCGGCCTGCAACGCCCGGAGCGCCTGGTCGGCATGCATTTCTTCAACCCGGCGCCGCTGATGGCGCTGGTCGAGATCGTCTCGGGCCTGGCGACCGAGCGCGAACTGGCCGAGGTGCTGTTCGACACCGCCGCCGGCTGGGGCAAGACCCCGGTGCACGCCAAGTCGACGCCGGGCTTCATCGTCAACCGCGTCGCGCGCCCCTACTACGCCGAGGGCCTGCGACTGCTGCAGGAGGGCGCTGCCGACTGTGCGACGCTGGACGCCGTCATGCGCGAGGCCGGCGGTTTCCGCATGGGCCCGTTCGAGCTGATGGACATGATCGGCCACGACGTCAACTTCGCCGTCACCAAGTCGGTCTGGAACGCCTTCTACAACGACCAGCGCTTCCTGCCCTCGCTGATCCAGCAGGAGCTGGTCGAGGCCGGCTTCATCGGCCGCAAGAGCGGACGCGGCTTCTACGACTACCGCGAGGGCGCCGAGCGTCCGCAGCCCCGCACCGAGGCCGCCGCCGCGGTCCCGGCCGCGATCGCCATCTGCGGTGACAGCCCGCTGGCGCAGGCGCTGGCCGCGCGCCTGCAGGCTGCCGGCGTGGCCTTCGAGCGCCGCGAGTCGGCCGACGGCCGCGTCGCGCAAGCCGGCAATGCCGTGCTGTTCCAGACCGATGGCCGCAGCGCCACCCAGCGCGCCGCCGAATCCGGCATCGCCCAGCTGGCGCTGGTCGACCTCGCGCTGGACTACGCCAAGTCCAGCCGTCTTGCGCTGTCGGTCGCGCGCCAGGACGATGCCGCTGCCAGTCAGGCCGCCGTCGGACTGCTGCAGGCTGCAGGCTTTGCCGTCTCGCTGCTGCGCGACGTGCCGGGCCTGCCGGTGATGCGCACGCTGGCGATGCTGGCCAACGAGGCGGCCGACGCCGTCAACCAGGGCGTCTGCGATGCCCCTGCTGCCGACGCGGCGATGCGTCTGGGTGTGAACTATCCGCGTGGGCCGCTGGCCTGGGCCGACTTGGTCGGTGTCGGCACCATCCGCGCCGTGCTGGCCCACCTGGCCGCCTTCTACGGCGAGGACCGCTACCGCGTCTCGCCGCTGATCCAGCAGGCCGTCTTTGCCGGGAGCAAGATCCATGACTGATGCCGCACTGAATCCCGAGCAGGCCCAGGCCCGCGCCGATGCCGCCGCCAACGCGATGTGGTCGCGCGACGCCGCAGCCCGGTCGCTCGGCATGGAGCGCGTCGAGGTCACCCCCGGCCACGCCACGCTGCGCATGCGCGTGCGCCCCGACATGGTCAACGGCCACCATATCTGCCACGGCGGCCTGATCTTCACGCTGGCCGACACCGCGTTCGCCTATGCCTGCAACAGCTACAACCTCAACACGGTGGCGTCGGCCTGCCATATCGACTTCCTGGCTCCCGGCATGGAAGGCGACTTGCTGGAAGCGGTCGCGGTCGAGCGCTCGGCAGGGGGCCGCACCGGCGTCTACGACGTCACGGTCAGCGTGGTCGGTGGCAAGACCATCGCGCTGTTCCGTGGCAAGAGTGCCCGCATCAAGGGCGAGGTCAGCAGCAGCTTCGCCGACCAGGACTGAACCCGGGCCCGCCATCAACATCCAGACAAGAGAGACAGAGGAATTCCATGCCAGTCAAGCAACCCCACCCCGGTGACCTGGAAGCGATCGAGACCGCCAGCCGCGACGAGATCTCCGCGCTGCAGCTCGAGCGCCTGAAATGGTCCCTGCGCCATACCTACGACAACGTCGCGCCCTACCGCGAGAAATGCGTCGCCAAGGGCGTTCACCCGGACGACCTCACGACCCTGGCCGACCTGTCCAACTTCCCCTTCATGACGAAGGCGGACCTGCGCGACCACTATCCCTTCGGCCTGTTCGCAGTGCCGCGCGAGCGCGTCGCGCGCCTGCATGCCTCCAGCGGCACCACCGGCAAGCCGGTCGTCGTGGGCTACACCCAGCAGGACCTCTCGAACTGGGCCGACCTGGTCGCGCGTTCGCTGCGCGCCGCCGGACTGCGCGCCGGCGACATGGTGCAGAACTCCTACGGCTACGGCATGTTCACCGGCGGCCTCGGCGCCCACTACGGCATCGAGCGCGCCGGCTGCACCGTGGTCCCGATGTCGGGCGGCCAGACCGAGAAGCAGGTCCAGCAGATCATGGACTTCAAGCCCGACGGCATCATGGTCACGCCGTCGTATTCGCTGGTGATCGCCGAGGAATTCGAGCGCCAGGGCATCGCGCCCGAGGATATCTCGCTCAAGATCGGTGTCTTCGGCGCCGAGCCCTGGGGCGAGGGCATGCGCGGCGAGATCGAGAAGAAGCTCGGCATCGACGCGATCGACATCTACGGCCTGACCGAAGTGATGGGCCCGGGCGTGGCCTGCGAATGCATCGAGACCAAGGACGGCCCGGTGATCTGGGAAGACCATTTCTACCCCGAGATCATCGACCCCGAGACCAGCGAAGTGCTGCCCGACGGCGAGCAGGGCGAACTGGTCTTCACATCGCTGACCAAGGAAGCCTTCCCGGTCATCCGCTACCGCACCCGCGACCTGACCAGCCTGCTGCCGCCGACCGCGCGTTCCTTCCGCCGCATCGGCAAGATCACCGGCCGCTCGGACGACATGCTGATCGTGCGCGGCGTCAACGTCTTCCCGACCCAGGTCGAGGAGCAGATCATGCGCGACCAGCGCCTGTCGGGCAACTACCAGATCCACCTGGCGCGCGACGGCCACCTCGACACGGTCGAGATCCGCTGCGAGCTGCAGCGCGGCCTGACCGGTCGCCTGAGCGCCGCCGAGATCCAGCAGGTGTCCAAGGAACTGCAGCACCACATCAAGACCGTCATCGGCATCTCGACCAAGGTCGTGGTGCTGGAGGCCGACGCGCTGCCGCGCACGCTGACCGGCAAGGCCAAGCGCGTGTTCGACAACCGTCCCAAGCAGCTGTGATCGACCGGCCATGAGCTACCAGACACTCAGCATCGAACGCCAGGGCAAGGTCGCCACCCTCTGGATGGACCGGCCCGAGGTGTTCAACGCCTTCGACGAGCAGCTGATCGACGAGCTGGCCGCGGCCTGCGTCGAGCTCGACACCGACGCCTCGGTGCGCGTGGTCGTGCTGGCCGGCAAGGGCAAGCATTTCTCGGCCGGCGCCGACCTGAACTGGATGAAGCGCGCTTCCGCCTTCACCGAGGAGGAAAACCGCGCCGACGCACGCCGCTTCGCCGGCATGCTGCGCCGCCTCTCCGGCATGAGCAAGCCGACCATCGCCCGCATCCAGGGCGCTGCGCTCGGCGGCGGCACTGGCCTGGCAGCTGCCTGCGATATGGCCGTGGCCAGCCGCGACGCGAGCTTCGCGACGTCCGAGGTCAAGTTCGGCATCATCCCGGCGGTCATCAGCCCCTACGTGCTGCGCGCCATCGGGCCGCGCCAGTCGCTGCGCTACTTCCAGAGCGCCGAGCGCTTCAGCGCCGAGCGCGCCTACGAGATCGGACTGGTCAACGAGGTCTGCGAGCGCGACGACCTCGATGCGACCGTGGCCCGCCTGGTCGAGCCGCTGATCGCCGGCGCTCCGCTGGCGCAGCAGGCCGCCAAGGACCTGATTGCCGCCATCGACGGTCGCCCTATCGACGACGCCGTCAGCGAAGAAACCGCGCAGCGCATCGCGCGCCAGCGTGCCAGCGACGAAGCCCGCGACGGCATCGCCGCATTCCTCGACAAGCGCAGCCCGAGCTGGCTGCTCTGATTCCCACCATCCTGTATCTCAGGCAAGGAGTTAACCATGTACACGCAATCCTTCAGCGTTTCGGACGAGCCTGGCAAGGGCCTCAAGCCGGTGGCTTCGACCGAACCGGCCGAGTTGATGGCCAAGTTCGACGCACGCATCGACGCCGACGGCCGCATCGAGCCGCAGGACTGGATGCCCGAGGCCTACCGCAAGACCCTGGTGCGCCAGATCAGCCAGCACGCGCATTCCGAGATCGTCGGCATGCTGCCCGAGGGCAACTGGATCAGCCGCGCCCCCAGCCTCAAGCGCAAGGCGATCCTGATCGCCAAGGTGCAGGACGAGGGCGGCCACGGCCTCTACCTGTATTCCGCCGCCGAGACCCTGGGCACCAGCCGTGACCAGATGCTCGAGGGCCTGCACTCGGGCAAGGCCAAGTACAGCTCGATCTTCAACTACCCGACCCTGACCTGGGCCGACGTGGGCGTGATCGGCTGGCTGGTCGATGGTGCCGCGATCATGAACCAGGTGCCGCTGTGCCGCTGCAGCTACGGCCCCTACGCCCGCGCCATGGTGCGCGTGTGCAAGGAGGAGTCCTTCCACCAGCGCCAGGGCTACGAGGCCCTGCTGGTGATGATGAAGGGCACCGAGGAGCAGAAGGCCATGGTGCAGGACGCGGTCAACCGCTACTGGTGGAAATGCCTGGCCATGTTCGGGCCGCCGGACGCCGACAGCCCGAACAGCGCGCAGGGCATGCGCTGGGGCATCAAGCGCATCAGCAACGACGACCTGCGCCAGAAGTTCATCGACGCGACCGTGCCGCAGGCCAAGGTGCTGGGCGTGACCCTGCCCGACCCGGACCTGAAGTGGAACGAGGAGCGCGGCCACCACGACTACGGATCGATCGACTGGAACGAGTTCTGGGACACCGTCAACGGCAACGGTCCCTGCAACAAGGAGCGCCTGGCCACCCGCGTCAAGGCGCACAACGACGGCCAGTGGGTGCGCGACGCCGCCCTGGCCCACGCCCGCAAACAGCAACATCGTGCAATGAAGGAGGCAGCATGACTGCAGCACTGAAGGAATGGCCCCTCTGGGAAGTTTTTGTCCGCAGCAAGCAGGGCCTGGAGCACAAGCACTGCGGCAGCCTGCACGCCTCCGACGCGCAGCATGCTCTCGAGATGGCGCGCGACGTCTACACCCGCCGCCAGGAAGGCGTGAGCATCTGGGTGCTGCCCTCGGCGCAGATCACCGCCAGCAACCCGGATGACAAGGGTGAGCTGTTCGAGCCGGCCGCCGACAAGATCTACCGCCATCCGACCTTCTACGAGATCCCGGAAGAAGTGGGGCACATGTAAATGAGCGTTATTGCCAACTATCTGCTGCACCTGGCCGACAACGCCGTGGTGCTGGGCCAGCGCAATGCCGAATGGTGCGGCCACGGCCCCGCGCTCGAGGAAGACATCGCGCTGGCCAACGTCAGCCTGGACCTGATCGGCCAGGCGCGCCTGCTGTACCAGCAGGCCGCGACCGAGCTCGGCGGCGACGTCACCGAGGACCGGCTGGCCTATTTCCGCGATGCGCATGACTTCCGCAACTACACGCTGCTGGAGCTGCCGCACCACAGCGCGCTGGTCGGCTACGCCAAGAGCGACCTGGACTACGGCACCACCATCGTGCGCAACTTCCTCTACAGCGCGCTGATGGTGCTGGTCTGGGAGCAGCTGCAGCAGTCCAAGGACCAGCAGCTGGCCGCCATCGCCGCCAAGTCGCTCAAGGAAGTGCGCTACCACCTGCGCCACTCGCGCGACTGGCTGGTGCGCCTGGGTGACGGCACCGACGAGTCGCACGCCCGCGTGCAGGCGGCGCTCGACCACCTGATGCCCTACACCCGGGAATTCTGGACCGCCAGCGAGCTCGAGTCGGCTGCGGTCGCCGCCGGCGTTGGAGTCGATGTCGCGCTGCTCAAGCCGCAGTGGGACCTGCTGGTCGACGACGCTTTGGCCGAGGCCACCCTGGTGCGTCCGACCCTCGGCGGCTATGTCACCCAAGGCAAGAGCGGCCTGCATTCCGAGCACCTCGGCTTCCTGCTGAGCGAGATGCAGGGCCTGGCCCGGGCTCATCCCAACGCCACCTGGTAAGCACATGAACGCCGTCGATCCAAGCGATTCGGTGCAGGCGGCCTGGTCCGCGCTCGAGGCCTTGAGCGATCCGGAGATTCCGGTCGTGACGCTGCGCGAGCTCGGCATCCTGCGCGACGTGCGCCTGGGCTCCGATGGGCTGGAGGTGGTGATCACGCCGACCTACAGCGGCTGCCCCGCCATGGGGCAGATCGAGGACGACGTGCGCTCCACGCTGCAGGCCGCAGGCCTGCAGGCCCGGGTGACCACGCAGCTGGCGCCGGCCTGGACCACCGACTGGATGACCGATGCCGCGCGCGACAAGCTGCGCGCCTACGGCATCGCTCCGCCCCAGCACCGCTGCGCCAGCCAGGCGCCGTCCGGCGAGAGCGTGCTGCGCTTCGTGCGCCAGGCCGCCCAGCCCGAAGTCGTGCCCTGTCCGCATTGCGGATCCCGCCATACGGTGGAGTCCTCGCATTTCGGCTCCACCGCCTGCAAGGCGCTCTACAAGTGTCTGGACTGCCAGGAGCCGTTCGACTACTTCAAGCCCTATTAAGTATTACCGGAGACAGCTGTATGTCTGCCCCTCGTTTTCATGAGCTCAAGGTCAAGCAAGTCAGCCCGGAAGCGGCTGGCTCGGTGGCCATCACTTTCGACATTCCTGCCCAGATGCGCGAGGAATTCCATTTCGAGCCGGGCCAGTTCCTGACCCTGCGCGCCCAGATCAACGGCCAGGACGTGCGTCGCAACTACTCGATCAGCAGCCCGCGCAGCCGCTTGGCTCAACGCGGCGAGCTCGAGGTCGGCATCCGCCCGGTCGAGGGCGGCGTCTTCTCCAACTGGGCGGCTACCGTCGTCAAGGCCGGCGACAGCCTCAGCGTCATGCCGCCCGAGGGCCGCTTCACGGTCAAGAAGGCGCGCGCCATCCACCGCGTCGGCTTCGCCTCCGGCTCCGGCATCACGCCCATCCTGTCGATCGCCGCGACCACGCTCGAGGAGCAGCCCGAATCCAAGTTCACCCTGGTCTACGGCAACCGCCGCATGTCGAGCGTGATGTTCAACGAGGCGCTGCAGGACCTGAAGGACCGCTTCGCCGGGCGCTTCACCATGATCCACGTGCTGTCGCGCCAGGCGCAGGAAGTCGACCTGCTGCAGGGCCGCATCGACGGTCCCAAGGTGCGCGCCATCATCGACGCGCTGCTGCCGGTCAAGAGCATGGACGAGGTCTTCATCTGCGGCCCCGAGGCCATGATCGAGGCGACCGAGAAGGCGCTGATCGAGGCCGGCGTGCCCGAGAACCGCGTCCACAGCGAACGCTTCGCCACCTCCACGGCGCAGGCCGCCAAGGTCCAGGCCGACACCGACGCCTCGGTCGCCAAGGCCGCTGCCTCCAAGGAAGTGCAGATGACCGTGGTCGTCGACGGCAAGCCCTACGACATTCCGGTCAGCCGTGACGAGCATGTGCTCGACGCCGCGCTCAACGCCGGCCTCGACCTGCCGTTCTCGTGCAAGGCCGGCGTCTGCTGCACCTGCCGCTGCAAGGTGGTCGAGGGCAGCGCCATCATGGACAAGAACTTCACGCTCGAGGCCGACGAGGTCGCGCAGGGCTATGTGCTGAGCTGCCAGGCCCGCGCCGCCGCCGACACCATGAAGCTGGTGCTGAGCTTCGATCACCGCTGATCAGCCGGGCGCCATCGCCCCCGCTGCAGGCTGCCGCTGCCGCTCGACAGGACTCGATGTCTTGTTATAGTGGAGCGGCCTTTTTCATAACAGGAAACATAAATGACCTCGACTCCCGAATTGATCCAGGTGCGCACCGAGGGCCGCGTCGGCATCGTCACGCTCCACCGCCCCAAGCAGCTCAACGCGCTCAACGACCAGCTGATGGACGAGCTTGGCGCCGCGCTCAAGGCCTTCGACGCCGACGATGCGATCGGCTGCATGATCGTCACCGGCAGCGAGAAGGCCTTTGCGGCCGGCGCCGACATCGGCGCCATGGCCAGCTACAGCTTCGCCGACGTCTACAAGGGCGAC
>JBDLTM010000096.1:0-8208 GCA_039805805.1 Pseudomonadota bacterium
ACATCATGCGCAGGAAGTTGCCAGCGTAGGACAGGTCGTTGCGCGGGTAGACGAAGGGCTGGCCGGTGCCGTACTTGTAGGCCATGGCGACCAGGGTCGGCATCTTGGCGATCAGGCGGATCGCGGCGATCTTGCGATGCTCGGGATTGTTGATGTCGGTGCTGTCATGGTAGAAGGCCGACATCGCGCCAACCAGGCCGGTCAGCACGGCCATCGGGTGAGCGTCACGGCGGAAACCACGCAGGAAGTACTGCATCTGCTCGTGCACCATCGTGTGGTTGATCACGCGGCTGTGGAATTCCTGGCGCTCCGACTCGCTGGGCAGTTCGCCGTTGAGCAGCAGGTAGCAGGTGTCGAGGTAGTCGCAGTTGGTCGCGAGCTGCTCGATCGGGTAGCCGCGGTAGAGCAGCTCGCCCTTGTCGCCGTCGATGTAGGTGATGGCTGACTGGCAGGAAGCGGTGGACAGGAAACCCGGGTCGTAGGTGAACATGCCGGTCTGTGCGTACAGCTTGCGGATGTCGATCACGTCCGGGCCGATGTTGCCGGCGTAGACCGGCAGATCGACGCTGGGGGCGCCGTTGCTGAACGACAGGGTGGCTTTGTTGTCAACGAGTTTCATGGCTTCTCCTAAGGGGCGCATGTATTGAGGATGATGCAGCGTTCAATGCCGGGTACGCAGGATGCCCAGCAGTTCTATGACTTCGGCGCAGGCAAGGTCGCCCTCGGGCTCCTTGCGCTGCAGCAGCAAGTCGAGCAGGTCGTTGTCCGACAGGTCCATCAAGGTGGTCATCGCACGACCCTGACGCACCGTGATGCCGGACTGCTCATGCTTCCGGAAGAAGCTTTCGATGAACAGGTCGTTCTCGAGCAGGCCGCGGCGGCAGCGCCAGCGCAGCTTGCTCAGTGCACGTTCGTCCAGCAAATCGGTGTCGTTCATGGTGGTGCTCCCGGCCTCAGATGGCGCGTCGGACCATGAGTTCCTTGATCTTGCCGATGGCCTTGGTGGGGTTGAGGCTCTTGGGGCAGACGTCCACGCAGTTCATGATGGTGTGGCAGCGGAACAGGCGGTAGGGGTCCTCGAGGTTGTCCAGGCGCTCGGCGGTGGCGTCATCGCGGCTGTCGGCGATGAAGCGGTAGGCCTGCAGCAGGCCGGCCGGGCCGACGAACTTGTCGGGGTTCCACCAGAAGCTCGGGCAGGAGGTCGAGCAGCTCGCGCACAGGATGCACTCGTACAGGCCGTTGAGCTCCTCGCGCTCCTCGGGGCTCTGCAGGCGCTCCTTCTGCGGCGCAGGCGTGCTGCTGATCAGGTAGGGCTTGATCGAGTGGTACTGCTTGAAGAACAGCGTCATGTCCACGATCAGGTCGCGGATCACCGGCAGCCCGGGCAGGGGCTTCAGGGTGATCACGTCGGGCAGCGTGTTCATGTTGGTCAGGCAGGCCAGGCCGTTCTTGCCGTTGATGTTCATCGCGTCCGAGCCGCACACGCCTTCGCGGCAGCTGCGGCGGAACGAGATGCTGGGGTCGACCGCCTTGAGCTTCATGAGCGCGTCGAGCAGCATGCGCTCGTTGCCCGCGAGCTCGACCTCGATGGTCTGCATGTAGGGCTTGGCGTCCTTCTCGGGGTCGTAGCGGTAGATCTTGAAAGTGCGTTTTGCCATTTTTTTCTTGCTCCGGCGCTTAGAAGGTGCGGACCTTCGGGGGAACGGATGCCACGGTCAGCGGCTTGAGGTTGACCGGCTTGTAGGTCAGGCTGTTGGTCTCGCTCCACCACAGGGTGTGCTTCATCCATTCCTTGTCGTTGCGGCCCAGCGGGAACTCGGCATCGTCCGGACCACGCTCGTAGTCGTTGACGGTGTGCGCGCCGCGGCACTCGTGGCGCGCGGCGGCCGAGGTCATGGTGGCCTGCGCGGCCTCGATCAGGTTGTCGACTTCCAGCGCCTCGATGCGCGCGGTGTTGAAGACCTTGGACTTGTCCTTCAGCGTGATCCTGGCCACGCGCGAGCGCAGCGCGTTGATCTTGCTCACGCCCTCGTCCATGCTGGCCTGGGTGCGGAAGACGCCGGCGTGCTGCTGCATGGTCGCGCGGATGTCGTTGGCGACGTCCTGCGCGTACTCGCCGTCGGTGCTGGCGTCCAGGCGGGCCAGGCGCGCCAGCGTCTTGTCGGCCGCGCCCTGGGGCAGCGGCTTGTGCTCGGCGGACGCGTCGAAGTTGGCCACGATGTGGTTGCCCGCGGCGCGGCCGAACACCAGCAGGTCCAGCAGCGAGTTGGTGCCCAGGCGGTTGGCGCCGTGCACCGAGACGCAGGCGCATTCGCCGACCGCGTACAGGCCGCCCACGATCTTCTGGCCGCCGTTGCCGTCCGGGGTGACGACCTGGCCGTGGATGTTGGTCGGGATGCCGCCCATCTGGTAGTGGATGGTCGGCACCACCGGGATGTCTTCCCGGGTGATGTCGACGTTGGCGAAGTTCACGCCGATCTCGTAGACCGAGGGCAGGCGCTTGTGGATGGTCTCGGCGCCCAGGTGGCTGAGCTTGAGCATCACGTAGTCCTTGTTCGGGCCGCAGCCTCGGCCTTCCTTGATCTCCTGGTCCATGCAGCGCGAGACGAAGTCGCGCGGCGCGAGGTCCTTAAGCGTGGGCGCGTAGCGCTCCATGAAGCGCTCGCCGTTGCAGTTGAGCAGGATCGCGCCTTCGCCGCGGCAGCCCTCGGTCAGCAGCACGCCCGCGCCGGCCACGCCGGTCGGGTGGAACTGCCAGAACTCCATGTCCTGCAGCGGGATGCCGGCGCGCGCCGCCATGCCCAGGCCGTCGCCGGTGTTGATGAAGGCGTTGGTCGAGGCGGCGAAGATGCGGCCGGCCCCCCCGGTGGCCAGCAGCGTGGTCTTGGCTTCCAGGATGTAGGTGTCGCCGGTTTCCATCTCGAGCGCGGTCACGCCGACCACGTCGCCTTCGGCGTCGCGGATCAGGTCCAGCGCCATCCATTCGACGAAGAAGGTGGTGCGCGCCGAGACGTTCTGCTGGTACAGCGTGTGCAGCATCGCGTGGCCGGTGCGGTCGGCCGCGGCGCAGGCGCGCTGCACGGGCTTCTCGCCGTAGTTGGCGGTGTGGCCGCCGAAGGGGCGCTGGTAGATGGTGCCGTCGGGGTTGCGGTCGAACGGCATGCCGAAGTGCTCGAGCTCGTAGACGACCTTGGGCGCCTCGCGGCACATGAACTCGATCGCGTCCTGGTCACCCAGCCAGTCCGAGCCCTTGATGGTGTCGTAGAAGTGGTAGTGCCAGTTGTCTTCCGACATATTGCCCAGCGAGGCCGAGACACCACCCTGCGCGGCCACCGTGTGCGAGCGCGTCGGGAACACCTTGGACAGGACGCCGACCTTCAGGCCAGCGCGCGCGAGCTGCAGCGAGGCGCGCATGCCGGAGCCACCGGCCCCCACGATGACGACGTCAAACTTGCGCTTGGGGAGAGTTGCGGTTGCAGTCATGGCTTATCAGAGCTTCCAGAGAACAGAGTAGGCCCAGCCGGCGCAGCCGACCAGCCAGACGAGGGTGAAGACGTGCAGCGCCAGGCGGATGCCCGCGGGCTTGACGTAGTCCATCCAGATGTCGCGCACGCCCACCCAGGCGTGCCAGTGCAGCGCCAGCACCACGCCGAAGGTCAGGAACTTCATCCACTGCGCGGCAAAGATGCCAGCCCAGCCCTCGTAGCCCAGCGGGCCGCTGCTGAAGATCACCTGTGCCAGCAGCACCACCGTGAACAGCGCCATCAGCGCCGCTGTCACGCGCTGCACCAGCCAGTCGCGCATGCCGTAGCCCGCGCCGGTGACGACGCGCTTGGAACCGTAATTGACGGACATTTCTTCTTGCTCCAATGATTGATCAGTACAGGCCGAACAGCTTGGCGCCCAGCACGACGGTCAGGCCCAGGCTCAGCACCAGGGTCACGATGGCCGAGGACTTGCCGAACGCCTTGGTCACCGAGTGCGTCATGTCCATGTAGAGGTGGCGCACGCCGGCGATGAAGTGGTGCAGGTAGCCCCAGATCAGCGCCAGCACCACCAGCTTGACCAGCACGCCCGGCACGAAGCCGATGCCGCTCGAGAAGGCCGCGGTGAAGCGCTCGTACGACAGCTCCGAGCTCAGCGAGACATCCAGCAGCCACACCACCAGGGGCAGCAGCAGGAACATCAGCAGGCCGCTGACTCGGTGCAGGATCGACACCCAGCCCGCCGGCGGCAGGCGGTAGGTCGTCAGGTCCTTGAAGGCGTTGATGTTGCGGAACTCGGGCCGCTTCTTGCTCAGCTCTGTCATGGGTGTTACACCGTTTTGTTGCTCAATAAAAAAACATTTCGAATATGCAGCTGTCAGCTGATTGTTCAGTCGGAAGCCGACACTCAATTGACCCGCTGGAAGACTCTCTAGGCAGCCGCTGCCCACTGAAAGACCGAGTTGAAGCCGCAGGGCAGCATGGGACGGGTCAGCGGCTTGAGCTTGAAAGGCCCTGCAGCACTGCTGGTCTCGGGAGCCTCGAGCTGGATGGATGAGACCAGATCGTGCAGAGGGATGCGCTCGCAACTGAGCCTGAAGCTCTCATGCAGAGCGGTGCGCACCATCGAGAAGCTGTCGGACTCACGCACGGCAATATCGGAATCGTCCTGACCCTGATAGATGCTGATGACATCCCACACGCTGACAGCGGCAGGTTCTCGCAACAGCGCAGGGTTGAACTGATACCCCCCACCTGGGCCGCGATGAGCCACCAGCAAGCCATGCTCGCGCAGATCGCGAACGAGTACTTCGAGATAACCCACGGACAGGCCTAGGGCATCAGCCATTTCTTTGACGGTCACCGGCCTGCCCGGGGAACGCGCTGCCACGAAAGCGGCGACCTCGAGCGCCTTGACCACTTTTCTGGAGATCATGATTCACCTCGACATATCTAGCAATGGAGTGGATTTTCCCTCACAACCATCGATTTGTCTTGGACAATCATGGATTTTTTTGACCCAAGCCAGCATAGTCGCTCGAGAATCCACGTGCATCCAGCCACGCCAGCCGATCCAATCAGGCGGCCGGTTTATGCTGCTGCAGCGCTCCCCTACCCGCCGGCCTGACCTCCTCGAAAGCCTCGATTGAATTTTCCTCTGCGCCCTGTAGCAGCCCTGACGGGCTCACTGATCTCGCTCTGCGTAGGCACCTCCTACGCCAAGGGCCTGTTTCCCGCGCTCGGACCTGCCGGCACCACGACCTACCGGCTGTTGTTCGCCTCACTGCTGATGCTTGCGGTGATGCGACCCTGGAACAGGCGCTGGAGCCTGAGCGACTTGCCACTGCTGGGTCTGTTTGGTGCTGCGCTGGGCCTGATGAACCTGCTGTTCTACAGTGCACTCAAGACCATTCCGCTGAGCCTGGCGATTGCGCTCGAATTCTCGGGGCCGCTGGCGGTTGCGCTCTGGGGCGCGCGCAGACCGGTCGACTGGCTCTGGATTGCGCTGGCCCTGACGGGCCTGCTGTTGCTGCTGCCGCTGCCGGGACGGGACCAGGCTGCGGCGCTCGACCCGGTCGGGGTGGCCTTTGCACTGGCGGGTGGAACATGCTGGGCCGGCTACATCATCTTCGGCCAGAAAGCCGCCCAGCGCCATGGCCAGATGGCGGCACCGATGGGGCTGGCGATCGCAGCCGTGATCGTCGCGCCGGCGGGCATGCTGCAGGCTGGCACTGCGCTGCTGGATCCCAGCCTGCTGTTGCTGGGGCTCGGTGTCGGCTTGCTTGCCAGCGCCATCCCCTATTCGCTCGAGGTCTACGCGCTGGCGAGACTGCCCAAGCCGGTGTTCAGCATGCTGCTGAGCATGGAGCCGGCCGTCGGCGCGATGGCAGGCTGGATCATCCTGTCCGAGCAGCTGTCGCTGCTGCAACTGCTGGCAGTGGCTTGCGTGATCAGCGCCGCGATGGGCAGCGCCTGGGTGGCCGGTCAATCGCAGGATGGCCGCAGCTGAGAAACCTCACTGCAAACCCCGATAATGTTGCCATGATGCAAAACCTTCCAGGAAAGCTACTCGTGACCGGCGGCGCCGGCTACATCGGATCGCACACCACGCTGGCGCTGCTGCAGGCCGGCCACGAGGTGGTCGTGCTCGACAACCTGTGCAACAGCTCGGCCGAGTCGCTGCGGCGGGTCGGCGAGATCGCCGGCCGCCAGGCAGTTTTCGTGCAGGGCGACATACGCGACCGAGCGCTGCTCGACCGCCTCCTGGCCGAGCACGGCATCACGGCGGTGTTGCATTTCGCCGGCCTCAAGGCCGTGGGCGAAAGCGTGCGCGAGCCGCTGGCCTACTACGAGAACAACGTCGCCGGCACCGTGAACCTGTGCCAGGCGATGGCGGCAGCCGGCGTCCACCGGCTGGTGTTCAGCAGCTCGGCCACCGTCTACGGCGAGCCCGAGACGATGCCGATCAGCGAGGAGCAGCCGACCGGCATCCCGACCAACCCCTACGGCCGCTCCAAGCTGATGGTCGAGGAGCTGCTGCGCGACCTGTCCCGGTCGGACCCGCGCTGGGCGATCGCGCTGCTGCGCTACTTCAACCCGGTCGGTGCGCACGAGAGCGGGCGCATCGGCGAGGACCCCGACGGCATCCCGAACAACCTGCTGCCCTATGTGGCGCAGGTCGCGGTCGGCAAGCTGGAACGACTGGCGGTGTTCGGCGACGACTACCCGACGCCTGACGGCACCGGCGTGCGCGACTACATCCATGTGGTCGATCTGGCCGACGGCCACCTGAAGGCGCTTGATGCGATTTCCGGCCAAGCGGGCATCCACACCTGGAACCTCGGCACGGGCCGTGGCTACAGTGTGCTCGAGATGGTGCACGCGTTCGAGCAGGCGTCGGGCCGTCCGGTGCCCTACCGGATCGCGCCACGCCGTCCTGGCGACATCGCCGAATGCTGGGCCGACCCGACTCGCGCGCGCGAAGACCTGGGCTGGCAGGCCGAACGCGGGCTCGAGCAGATGATGGTCGACGCCTGGCGCTGGCAGGCGGGCAACCCGAACGGCTACGCTGCCTGATTCGCACCGCTGGAGGATGCCCGTGATGACCCAGGCTGCAAGCTCTCACTTGCCGGAGCTGGACATGCGCCAACTGCTCGACGAGGTGGCGCTGGTGGTGCTGGCCGCGGGCAGGCTCGTGATGGAGGTCTATCAGCGCGGGTTCGATGTCGGCGCGAAATTGGACGAGTCTCCGGTGACCGAGGCCGACTTGCGCGCCGAGGCGCTGATCACGCCAGCGCTGCAGACCCTGCTCCCTGGCGTTCCAGTGGTGGCGGAGGAAGCCGCTGCGTCCGGTCTGGTTCCCGCGCCGACTGCGCTCGGCAGCCGATTCTGGCTGGTCGACCCGCTCGACGGCACGCGCGAGTTCATCCATCGCAACGGCGAGTTCACGGTCAACGTCGCGCTGATCGAGGATGGCCATCCGGTGCTGGGCGTGGTGCTGGCGCCCGCGCTCGGCCGGCTCTATCTCGGGGCCAACGGGCTGGGCGCATTCTTGCAGCTGGGCGAAGACCGACAGTCGCGCCGTCCTATCGCATGCCGGAAGCCGCCTCCCGAGGGCCTGACCGTGCTGGCCAGCCGTTCGCATGCCGACCGCGCAGCACTCGACGCCTTCCTCGCGCCCTACCGGGTGGCGCAGTTCGTCAGCGCAGGCTCATCGCTCAAGCTGTGCCGGCTGGCCGAGGGCCAGGCCGACCTCTACCCGAGGCTGGGCCGAACGATGGAATGGGACATCGCGGCCGGCCAGGCCTTGCTCAAGGCCGCAGGAGGGCGGGTGCTCGACCTGCAGGGTCAGCCGCTGCGCCACGGCAAGCCGGACTTCGAGAATCCGGATTTCGTGGCGCTGGGCAAGGACTTGGATCTGATCGCTGAGCACCGGGCTCATCGCAGGCTGATCAGCCCAGCTGGGCCCAGACCTTCTCCAGCCGCTTGACGCTGACCGGCTGCGGCGTGCGCAGCTCCTGTGCGAAGAAGCTCACGCGCAGCTCCTCGAGCAGCCAGCGCAGCTCGTTCATGCGCTCGTCGACCACGCCCTTGCGCTCGGCCACCAGGCGCCAGTAGCGCTGCTCCTGCGACCTCACCTCTGCCATGCGGGTGGCGTCGCGCGCCGGGTCGGCGCGGTACTTGTCGAGCCGCAGCACGATGGCCTTGAGGTAGCGCGGGAAAT
>JBDLTM010000097.1:0-8179 GCA_039805805.1 Pseudomonadota bacterium
TGCTGGCGGCGGTCAATCCGGGCGCCGAAGTCATCGCCGACGGCCATATCCATGTCTTTGCCCCCTTGCGCGGCAAGGCGATCGCCGGGGCGCGCGGCTACGCCGACGCGCGCATCTTCACGGCCAGTCTCGAGGCCGAACTGGTCTCGATCGCCGGCGTCTACCGCACCAGCGACAAGCCGCTGCCACCCGAAGTGCTGGGCAAGCCGGCCCAGGTCAGGCTGCAAGCCGGCCCGGACGGCGAGCGGCTGGTGATCGAACCCATCATCTGAACCGTTTTTTCTGACAAGCAAACCTATGGCAAAAATCGTCGTCGTGACTTCAGGCAAGGGCGGGGTCGGCAAGACCACGACCAGCGCGAGCTTCGCCAGCGGCCTGGCACTCAAGGGCTTCAAGACCGTCGTGATCGATTTCGACGTCGGCCTGCGCAACCTCGACCTCATCATGGGTTGCGAGCGGCGCGTGGTGTACGACTTCATCAACGTCATCCACGGCGAGGCCAACCTTCACCAGGCGCTGATCAAGGACAAGCAGTGCGAGAACCTGTTCGTGCTGGCCGCCAGCCAGACGCGCGACAAGGACGCGCTGACGCAGGAAGGCGTGGGCAAGGTGCTGACCGACCTGGCCGGCATGGGCTTCGAGTACATCGTCTGCGACTCGCCCGCCGGCATCGAGACCGGCGCCCTGATGGCCATGCATTTCGCCGACGAGGCGCTGGTCGTGACCAACCCCGAGGTGTCGTCGGTGCGCGACTCCGACCGCATCCTCGGCATGCTGGGCAGCAAGACCCGGCGCGCGATCGAGGGCAGGGAGCCGGTCAGGGAGCACCTGCTGGTGACGCGCTACAACCCGAACCGGGTCGAGGACGGCCAGATGCTCTCGCTCGAGGACATCCACGACATCCTGCGCATCGAGCTGCTCGGCGTGATCCCCGAGAGCGAAGTCGTGCTGCAGGCGTCCAACGAGGGCCTGCCGGCCATCCACAAGCAGGGCAGCGATGTCTCCGAGTCCTACAAGGACCTGGTCGACCGCTTCCTTGGCCACGAGCGCCCGCTGCGCTTCGTCGAGGCGGTCAAGCCCGGCTTCTTCAAGCGCCTGTTCGGCGGGAGGTGAGCGCCATGTCCTTCCTGTCCTTCCTGCTCGGCGAGAAGAAGAAGACGGCATCGGTTGCCAAGGAGAGGCTGCAGATCATCCTGGCGCACGAGCGCAGCGGGCGCAACGCGGCAGAACCCGACTACCTGGCCGACCTGCAGCGTGACCTGATCGCGGTCATCAGCAAGTACGTCAAGATCAACCCGGACGACATCAAGGTCCAGCTCGACCGCGAGGAAAACCTCGAGGTGCTGGAGGTCAAGATCGAGCTGCCCGAGGCGCGCTGAGCCTGCCCGGCATGGTCAACCTCATTCCAGCACAGAGATGCAAATCCTCAAACGCCTGAGCCCGGCGGCGGTACTGGCCTTGCTGTCTGCCTGCGCTGTTCCGCCGCCTGCTGCGGCACCGGCCGTAGCGCCTGCCGTCCAGCCCCAGCCGGCACCGGTGTCGCTGGTGCGCGAGCAGGCCGATCCGCCCCAGCCGCTGCTCGAGCATCCGGGCAAGCCCCCCGCTACCGGCCATGTCTGGATCCCCGGACGCTGGGACCTGGTCGAGGGCCGATACCGCTGGCAGCCCGGCAACTGGGCAGCGCCACGGCCGGGCTTCGTCTGGCTACCCCATGTCTGGCGCCGTGTCGGCGAGCGCTGGGTGCAGGAAGGCGGTCGCTGGGAGCCCGACCGCAACAGCCCGGTCCGCCTGCGGCGCGGCTGACCATCGCGCTGGTGGCCGCCCTCGGGGGCATTGCCTGTGCCAGGGCGTGACAGCTGTAAGCAGCTGTTGCTGCCCCTTGCCCGCCATCCAGCCGGAGCCTGACAATGCCGGCATGACATCACTTCGTCCCCGACTTGCCATCCTGCTGGCTGCCGCTGTCCTGGGCGGCTGCGCGGTCGTCCCCGTGCAGGACTACGGCTATGACCCGGTGCCCGCCGCCACCGTCTATGCGGCTCCGCCGCAGCCCCTGGTCGAGTACCGCGGCTTGCCGCCCGCGCTCGGCTATGTCTGGCTCGATGGCTACTGGAACTGGGCTGGGGTCCGCTATGACTGGATTCCTGGCCGCTGGATCAATCCGCCGCCGGGCCGGGTCTGGGTGCCGCGCGTCTGGCGCCGCGATGGCGATCGCTGGCATTCACATGGCGGCTTCTGGGAGCCGCATCGGCAAGTGCAGCGCCTGGCACCGCAACCGGTCTGGCCCCGACGCGACTTGCATGGGCATTCCGAGCCGCAGCCCTGGCCACGCCCCGATGCTCATTCCTTCCCGGCACGGACGCAGCGCCCGGAGCACCCGCACGAGCTGCGCCATCAAGCTTCTCGCGACGGCGTGCCGAATTCAGCTCCGCCTGTATCGCCAGCGCCGTCAGGCTTCCTGCGCAGGGCCGAGCATCATTCCTTCAGGCCTGACGAGCCGACGCGGCTGCCCCCTCAGGCGCGCCAGCAGCATCCGGTCCCCGCGCCCGCCGAGGCGGCTCCGTCGCAACGCAGACCGGAGGATGGCCGGCGCTTCGGTCGCCATCGGCCCGATGACCGCGAACCGGGCGAGCGGCGCCCATCCCAGCCCTGACGGGCTGACGACTGAAGCTTCAGGCCGCCGCGCGCTGCAGCCGGTCGCGCACGCCGTCCCAGGCAGCATCGGCCGGCGGCGCCTCGACCCAGATCAGCTTGATGCCGGGCTGGTCGAGCTCGCGCAGCACCGCGAACAGCTCCTGCGCGCAGGCCTCGGCGCCGGTCGGCATGTAGCGCAGCAGCAGGTGCCGGCTCGCGCTGCTGACCGGCTGCCGGGTGTAGATCGCGATGTGGCGCGCGTCGGCGCCGAGCAGGTCGAGCGCGGCCTGCATCTCGGCCTGCGGCATCAGGCGCACGCGCGCGGTCGGCGCGTAGTGCGACTCCAGCGTGCCCGACGCCTTGGGCGCGGCCTGGTCGCGCAGCGCGACCGGCTGGCCGATCGCGGCTTCCAGCGCATCGAGGCCGATCATGCCGGGGCGCAGCAGCACCGGGCGGCCCCGGCTGCAGTCGACGATGGTCGACTCGATCCCGACCGGACAGGGGCCGCCGTCGAGGATGGTCAGCTCGTCGTCGGAGAGCTGGGCGTCGAACTCGTCGCGCACATGGCCGGCCGTGGTCGGGCTGACTCGGCCGAAGCGGTTGGCGCTCGGAGCCGCCAGGCCCTGCACGCCGATCTGCTGGCAGGCCTGCAGCAGCGCCTGCGCCACCGGGTGCGCCGGGCAGCGCAGGCCGATCGAGTCCTGGCCGCCGGCGGACGCCGCGCCCACCTCGGGTCGGCGCGGCAGGATCAGGGTCAGCGGGCCGGGCCAGAAGGCCTGCATCAGCCGCTCAGCGAAGGCGGGCAGCTCGCGCGCGTAGTGCGCCACGCCGGCGCGCCATTGCGCCTCGGTGGCGCCGGCCAGGTGCACGATCAGCGGATGGTCCTTGGGCCGGCCCTTGGCGTCGAAGATGCGGCCGACTGCTGGCGCCTGGTCGGCGTCGGCCGCCAGGCCGTAGACGGTCTCGGTCGGCAGGCCGACCAGGGCGCCGCGCTTCAAGGCTTGCGCGGCCTGCCCGACCGCCTGGCTCGCCTGCGCGAGCGCATCGGCATCGGCCTGCGCCGGAGCCAGCAGCGCGCGCGCGTCCAGCGTCAGCGCCATGGCGCCATGCCCAGCAGCTCGGCGCAGCGCAGCGCGGTGGCCTGCACCTGCTCGACCGACGCGCCGGTCACGTTGAGGTGGCCCATCTTGCGGCCCCGGCGCGCCTCGAGCTTGCCGTACAGGTGCAGGTGCGTGCCGGGCAGCGCCAGGATCTGCGCCCAGGGCGGCTCGATCGACTTGCCGTCCTGGAACCAGAGGTCGCCCAGCAGGTTCAGCATCACGGTCGGGCTGTGCAGGCGCGGCTGCACCAGCGGCAGGCCGGCCATCGCGCGCACCTGCAGCTCGAACTGCGAGCAGTCGCAGGCGTTGATCGTGTAGTGGCCGCTGTTGTGCGGGCGCGGCGCCATCTCGTTGACGACCAGGCCGCCATGCTCGCTGCCGTCGTCGATCACGAAGTACTCGACGCACAGCACGCCGACATAGCCGAGCTGGCGCGCGACGGTGGCGGTGGTGGCGATGGCGCGCTCGGCCAGCCCGGCCGGCACGTTGCCGTCGAACACCTCGGTCACGGCCAGGATGCCGTCGCGGTGCAGGTTGCGCTGGACCGGGAAGTTGACCACCTGGTCGTCGGCGCCGCGCGCGACGATCACCGACAGCTCGGCCTTGAGCGGCAGCATCTTCTCGAGCACGCAGGCGACGCGGCCCATGTTGTCCCAGGCGGCGGCGAGTTCCTCGCGCGTCTTGATCCGGGCCTGGCCCTTGCCGTCGTAGCCCAGGCGGGCGGTCTTGAGGATGCCGGGCAGCAGGTCGTCGGGCACTTTTTCCAGATCGGCGGCCGACTCGAGCGCCTGGTAGGGCGCGGGGCCGACGCCGCCGGCCTGGGCGCAGGCGACGAAATGCGCCTTCTCGGCGATGCGGTCCTGCGCGACGGCGACCGCGCTGGCGGCGGGCGCGACCGGACGGGTCGCTGCCAGGCTCTGCAGCGAGGGCGCCGGCACGTTCTCGAACTCGGTCGTGATCGCGTCGCAACGCGCCACCAGCTGGGCCAGACCGGCCTCGTCCTCGTAGCCGGCCTGGATGTGATAGTGGCTCACCAGGCCGGCCGGGCTGGCCGGGTCGGCGTCGAGCACGGCGGTGTAGTAGCCCATCTCCTGCGCGGCCTGCACGAACATGCGGCCGAGCTGGCCGCCGCCCATGACGCCGAGCGTGACGAGCCGGCCCTCGGGCGTCACCGAACCGGGCAGCAGGGTCTTGATCGCGCTCATGCGGAGCCCACCGGCGGCAGGGTCATGGCGCGCGCGGCCTCGGTCTGGGCGGCGCGGAAGGCCTCGAGCTTCTCGCGCAGCGCCTCGTCCTCGTTGGCCAGCATGGCGACCGCGAACAGCGCCGCGTTGGCCGCGCCGGCGGCGCCGATGGCGAAGGTCGCCACCGGCACGCCCTTGGGCATCTGCACGATGCTGTGCAGCGAGTCGACGCCTGACAGCGCCTTCGACTGCACCGGCACGCCCAGCACCGGCACCACGGTCTTGGCTGCCAGCATGCCCGGCAGGTGGGCCGCGCCGCCGGCACCGGCGACGATGGCCTTCAGGCCGCGGCCGACCGCGGCTTCGGCGTAGGCGAACATGTCGTCGGGCATGCGGTGCGCCGACACGACCTTGGCCTCGCAGGCCACGCCGAACTGCTGGAAAATCTCTACCGCGTGCTTCATGGTGTCCCAGTCGCTGTTGGAACCCATCACCACGCCCACCTTGATCGTTTCGCTCATCGCCGCTCCAAAAGTTGCGATTTTACTTTTCGCCCCCAGTTAGGGGGCAAAATCCTCGCGGTCCCGTCGCGCGAACGGCGGCCGGCTCCATTACCGACATACAGGCGCAACCCATGATCGACGTCACCCTTGCCAACTTTGAAACCGAAGTCATCGAAGCCTCGCACGGCGTGCCCGTGCTGGTCGACTTCTGGGCGCCCTGGTGCGGCCCCTGCAAGTCGCTCGGCCCCGTGCTCGAGAAGGTCGAGGCCGAGTACGCCGGCCGCTTCAAGCTGGTCAAGATCAATTCCGACGAGGAGCAGCAGCTCGCCGGCGCCTTCGGCATCCGCAGCATCCCGACCTGCGTGCTGATGGTGGGCGGCCAGCCGGTCGACGGCTTCATGGGCGCGCAGCCCGAGGGCCAGATCAAGGCCTTCCTCGACAAGCACCTGCCGCCGGCCGAAGCGTTCGAGGCGCAAGCCGAAATGCAGCAGGAAGAGGTGCTGGCCGAGGCCGGCGACGGCCAGGCCCTGCAGGATCAGCTGGCCGATGCGCTGGCTCAGAACCCGGGCGACGACGACCTGCGCTTCGACTACGTCAAGCTGCTGATCAGCGCCGGCCAGCTGGACGAGGCCGCCGCCGCGCTGGCGCCCGCGATGGGCCAGATTCCGCTGCAGCTGCGCTTCGAGGCGCTGCAGCAATGGCTCAACGCGCTCGAGTTCGTCGGCAACGACCCGCGCGGCCACTGGCGGCCGGAGCAGTTCGACGAGGTGATCTCGGCCAACAAGCGCGACTTCGACAGCCGCTTCGCCAAGAGCCGGTTGCTGATCGCGCTGGGCCAGTGGACCGAGGCGATGGAGGAACTGCTCGAGATCATCATGCGCGACAAGAAATGGGCCGACGAGGCGCCGCGCAAGACCTATGTCGCGCTGCTCGAGCTGCTGTCGCCCCCGAAGCCGAAGGCCGATCCCGGCGCGGCGGGCAAGAGCGCCGGCGGCATCGAGGTCGCAGCCCCGGTCGTGCAGCAGCAGGACCCGCAGGCCGAGCTGGTCGCGCGCTACCGCCGCAAGCTCAGCATGGCGCTGAACTGA
This sequence comes from Pseudomonadota bacterium, assembly GCA_039805805.1. Lineage (GTDB taxonomy): Bacteria > Pseudomonadota > Gammaproteobacteria > Burkholderiales > Burkholderiaceae_C > Malikia. The sequence goes on from JBDLTM010000097.1 coordinate 6,507, forward strand.
CGGCGGCGCACCAGGTGGCAACCCTGCGCTACGTCGACGTCGACCGGCTCGAGACCTGGACCCGCTACCGCGGCGGCCTGTGCGACAGCTGCGTCGCCAACTGCTGCACCATGCCGGTCGAGGTCAGGCTGCCCGACCTGGTGCGGCTGGAGCTGGTCGACCCCTTCGAGGCCGAGCACGAGGAGCCCAAGCAGATCGCCAAGCGCCTGAGCAAGGCCGGGCTGATCGACCACTTCAACTTCCGCAACAGCATCTTCACGCTCGCGCGCCGGGCCAGCGGCGACTGCCAGTTCCTCGACGCGAAGTCGCGCCGCTGCACCGTCTACGAGAAACGCCCCGGCACCTGCCGCCTGCACCCGCAGGTGAGCCCGCGCCCGAACCACTGCCCGTACGAGGCGCGCGCCAAGGCCGGCTGAACCGGTCGGACTTGTGCCATAATGGCGGTCTTGGCCCGGTAGCTCAGTTGGTAGAGCAGCGGATTGAAAATCCGCGTGTCGGTGGTTCGATTCCGCCCCAGGCCACCAAACAAGAACCGTTGTCTTCGCGAGGAAGCAGCGGTTTTTCAGTTTTGGCGCACAGCACCTTTTGGTGTACGTGGCGGCTCAGCCGCGCAGCGGCAGCGCCGCGCCAATGACGATGAAGATGCCGCCGCAGGCCTGGTTGAAGCGCCGTCCCACCCGGGACAGCCAGGGTCTGATGCGCTGTGCCGCGCTGGCCAGCAGGTATTCGGTCACGAACTCGGTGAAGGCGAAGGTGGCGGCGATCGCGGCGAACTGCAGCAGCAGGCTGCGCTGCGGGTCGATGAATTGCGGCAGCAGGGCGCTGAAGAACAGCATGGCCTTGGGGTTGGTCGCGGCCGACAGCAGGCCCTCGCGCAGCAGGGCCATGCCGTGGCTGTCCTGCGTGACGTCGCGCAGCTCGAGCGCGATCGGCGGCGAGCGCCAGAGCTTGATGCCCAGCCACGCCAGGTAGGTGCCGCCCGCCCACTTGAGCACGCTGAGCCAGACGACCGAGGACTTGAGCAGCGCCCCGATGCCGAACAGGCACAGCGCGATCACCGCCGTGAAGCCCAGCAGCCCGCCCGCGATGGTGAAGAGCGTCTTGCGCGTGCCGTGCAGCGCGCCATGCGTGAGCGCCAGCATGCCGTTCGGGCCGGGCGACAGCGAAATGCCGATCGAGGTGAGGAAAAAGACGACCCAGGTATCAAAAGCCATGCGGTCATCTTAGCCGTGGTCCCGGTCTCTCAGCCCGACGCCCGCGCCATCGTCGCCGGCCCGTACACCAGGGTGTAGTTGGCATCCTCTGGGATCGGCGGCATGGTGGTCTCCCATTCGGCATGGAGCCGGCGCAGCGCCTCCAGCCGCGCCGGCTCGCGCTGCGCCAGGTTGGCGCGCTCGCGGGCGTCGACCTCGATGTTGTAGAGGAACTCGTGCTCGTCGAGCTTGAGGTATTTCCAGGCGCCGTCGATCGCCGCGCGCTGCTCGCGGTACTTCATGCGCCAGAACATCGGCCGCGGCAGGCTGGCCTGCGGGTCGCGCAGCACCGCCAGCATGCTCAGGCCGTCCGGCGGGTAGTCCGGGTCCGGGCTGACGCCGGCGGCGTCGAGCAGGGTCGGCATCCAGTCCATGGTCATCACCGGTTGCCGGCTGACGCCGCCGGCGGCCACCTGGGCC
>JBDLTM010000098.1:0-8133 GCA_039805805.1 Pseudomonadota bacterium
CGAAGTACAAGGAGCGCCGCCGCGAGACCTCGAACCGCTAGGGCGACACGCGCGAGAACCTGCTGCGGGTCGAGGACATCCTGCGCGAGCTCAACGCCAACCTCGACAAGCTGGAACGGCAGGCCGAGGTCGCGCGGCGCTACCGCGAACTGCAGTCCCAGGTCACGCTGCGCCAGCATCAGCTCTGGTTCCTGAGGGCGCGCGAGGCCGAGGCCGAACTGGCCCGCGTGCGCGCCGACGGCCTGCAGGCGCTCAACGACCTCGAGAGCCGCATCGCCGACCTGCGCCGCACCGAGGCCGACCTCGAGTCGCTGCGCCAGGCGCACTATGACGCGGGCGACCGGGTCAACCAGGCGCAGGGCCGGCTCTACGAGGCCGGCGCCGAGGTCGCCAGGCTGGAGGCCGAGATCCGCTACGTGGTCGAGGGCCGGGCGCGCGTGCTGCAGCGCATCGACCAGCTCAAGGAGCAGATCGATCAGTGGCAGCAGCGCGAGGAGGAGGCCGCAGCCGAGCTCGAGCGCCTGGCCGAGCAGAACGAGTCGGCCGCCGAGCAGGCCGAGATCCTGGCCGCGCAGTGCGAGGAGCAGGCCGCCGAGCTGCCCGCGCTGGAAGACGCGCTGCGCCGCGCCCAAGGCCAGGTGCAGCAGCAGCGCGCCTCGGTCACCCAGGTGCAGCAGGCAATCCAGGTGCTGGCGGCCGAGCAGCGCGGCATCGACGACCAGGCGCGCCAGCTGCAGCAGCGCCGAGACCGGCTCGCGCTCGACGCCAAGGGGCTGGCGGCGCCGGACGAGAGTCGGCTCGACGCCTTGCGCGAGCAGCTCGAAGTCCAGCGCGAGCAGCGGGAGCAGGACCAGGCCCGGCTCGACGAGCTGCAGGAGCTCCAGCCCCGGCTGGAGGAACAGCGGCGCGAGGCGCAGGCGGCGGTCAACCGCGAGGGCAAGTGGCAGGCCGACCTGTCGGCGCGACTCGAAGCCCTGCGCGCGCTGCAGGAAAAGCTCAAGACCGACGGCAAGCTGCAGCCCTGGCTCAAGCGCCAGGGGCTTGACGGCCTGCAGGGCCTGTGGACCCGCTTGCAGGTCGAGCCGGGCTGGGAGATTGCGGTCGAGTCCGCGCTGCGCGAGCGCATGGGCGCGCTGGAGGTCTCGCAGCTGGACCGGCTGGCGGCTTTCGCCTCCGATGCGCCGCCGGCCAAGCTGGCCTTCCACGAGCTGCCCTCCAATATGTCACTTACGCAATTAGAAGCGCCTGCCGACACGACCGCACTGTCGAACAGGCTGAGGCTGCACGACGCCGGCCTGCAGGCCTTGCTCTCCAGCTGGCTGGCCGGCTGCTGGTGCGCCGAGACGCTCGAGCTGGCGCTGGCTGCGCGCGGCCAGCTCGAATCGGGCCAGGCCGTCTGGACGCCTGCCGGCCATTGCGTCGGCGCCCATCACCTGTCCTTCTACGCGCCCGACAGCGAGCAGGCCGGCCTGCTGGCGCGCGCGCAGGAGATCGACAACCTCGACAAGCAGCTGCGCGCCCAGACCCTGATCCACGACGAGGCGCGCCAGGCGCTGGCGCGCGCCGAGGCGGCTGGCGCCGATGCCAGCCAGCGCCTGGGCCAGAGCCGGCGCGAGGCGCAGGAGTCGCAGTCGCGCCTGCACGAGCTCGAGGTCGAGCTGCTGCGTCTGTCGCAGCAGGCCGAGCAGGCACGCGCGCGCCGCGAGCAGATCGGGCAGGACCTGGCCGAGCTCGACGGCCAGCTCGAGGACCTGCAGGAACGCCGCATCACGGCCGAGGGCCGCTTCGAGGAGCTGGACCTTCAGCTCGCCGACGGCCAGGAGCGCCAGGTCGAGCTCGAGGACCTGGCGATCGACGCCGAGCGCCGGCTGGCGCAGGCGCGCGAGCAGCTGCGCTCGCTCGAGCGCCAGGCGCAGGAGGCGACCTTCTCCGAGCGCAGCCTGCAGGCGCGCCGCTCGGAGCTGCAGCGCGGCATCGAGACCGCCCGCCAGCAGGGCAGGGCCTTGTCGGACGAGCTGCAGCGCGCCCGCGACGAGCTCGCTCGCCTCTCGGATGCCGCCGCACAGGGCGGCTTGCAGGACGCGCTCGACTTGCGCGTTCGGCGCGAGCAGGAACTGGCCGCGCAGCGCAGCCAGTACGACGAGCTGACCGCGCGCCTGCGCGCCAGCGACGAGCGCCGCCAGCAGGTCGAGCGCGAGCTCGAGCCGCTGCGCTCGCGCATCACCGAGTTCCAGCTCAAGGAGCAGGCCGCCCAGCTCGGCCACGAACAGTTCAGCCAGTCGCTGGCCGAGGCCCAGGCCGACCTCGAGGCGCTGGCTGCCGGCATCGAGCAGGAGGGCGTGCGCCTGCATGGCCTGCAGGCCGAGATCGACCGCGGCCAGCGCGAGATCGCGGCGCTCGGCGCCGTCAACCTGGCCGCGCTCGACGAGTTGAGCAGCGCGCGCGAGCGCAAGACCTTCCTCGACTCGCAGTCGGCCGACCTCAACCAGGCGATCGACACGCTGGAGGACGCGATCCGCAAGATCGACGGCGAGACGCGCGAGCTGCTCGGCAGCACCTTCGAGACCGTCAACTCCCATTTCAGCCGCATGTTTCCCGACCTGTTCGGCGGCGGCCAGGCCAGGCTGATCATGACCGGCGACGAGATCCTCGACGCCGGCGTGCAGGTCATGGCGCAGCCGCCCGGCAAGAAGAACCAGACCATCCATCTGCTCTCGGGCGGCGAGAAGGCGCTCACCGCGATTGCGCTGGTGTTCGCGATCTTCCAGCTCAACCCGGCCCCGTTCTGCCTGCTCGACGAGGTCGACGCGCCGCTCGACGATGCCAACACCGAGCGCTACGCCAGGCTGGTGGCGCGCATGAGCGGCGAAACCCAGTTCCTCTTCATCAGCCACAACAAGATCGCGATGGAGATGGCCCAGCAACTCATAGGCGTGACGATGCAGGAACAAGGCGTCTCGCGCATCGTGGCGGTCGACATGGAGACCGCCACCGGAATGATGGAATCCGCTTGACATGACAGAACTTCAGATCGGACTGGCAGGCATCGGGGGGGCAATCGTCCTCGCCGTGCTGGCCTACAACCAGTGGCTGACCCGGCGCAACCTGCCGCGCCGCTCGCAGCAGGACGCCGCTGCGCCATCGCCTGAGCCAGGACATGATCAACAGGACCGGCTCGAGCCCGTTCTGGACGCTTTCGAGCCGAGCTCGCCGCTGGGCCAGTCGGGCTCCACCGGCCTGCTGCTTGCCCGCGGCCAGCTCGACCCGTTGATCGACGTGCTGGTCACGCTCACGCCCGACGACCCGGTCAGCGGCGAGGCCGTGCTGGCGGCGCTGCCCCCCTCGCGCCGGATCGGCACCAAGCCGTTCGCGGTCGAGGGCTATCGGCTCGACAGCGGCAGCTGGGAAACCCCGCGCCCTGGCCAGCAGTACCGGACGCTGCAAGCCGGCATCCAGCTGGCCAGCCGCAGCGGCGCGCTCAACCAGATCGAGTTCTCGGATTTCGTCAGCAAGACCCAGGCGATCGCCGACCTGCTCAGCGCCCATGTCGACTTCCCCGACATGCTGGCCGAGGTGGCGCGGGCGCGCGAGCTCGACCAGTTCGCCAGCGCCCACGATGCCCAGATCGCCTTCAAGCTGCGTGCGCTGCGCGCGGCGTGGAGCCCGGGCTACATCATGCAGCAGGCCGAGCTGGCCGGCTTCGTGCCCGGCGCCCTGCCGGGCCGGATGGTGCTGCCGGCCAGCGATCCAGTCCTGGGTCCGCTGGCCTTGCTGCAGTTCGAGACCCGCGCAGCGCTCGAGGATGACCTCGACCGCAACGCCCTGTTCGAGTTCCAGCTGCTGTTCGACGTGCCGCAGGCGGCGCGCTCGGAACAACCGTTCGCGAGGCTGCGGCAGGCGGCGCAGCAGCTGGCTGCCGCAATGGAAGGGCGTCTGACCGACGAGCGCGGTGTGCCGCTGACCGAGGCCACGCTGGACCAGGTGGGCGAGCAGCTCGAATCCCTGTACGACATGCTCGACCAGCGCGACCTGTCAGCCGGCTCCGCGCTGGCCAGGCGGCTGTTCAGCTGATCTCAGTCGATGTCGCCGGAGTGGATGCCGAAGGCGCCGCTACGGCGATCGGAGAAGAAATGCTGCAGGGTTTCCCTGACGGTGCGGAAGGCCAGCTCATCCCAGGGAATCTCGTGCTCATGGAACAGCCTGGCCTCCAGCGTCTCGGGGCCGGGATCGAGACGTTCGCTCAGCATGCGGGCGCGGTAGTAGAGGTGGACCTGGCCGACCCGCACCACGTTGAGCAGGGTGAACAGGCCTTCTAGTTCGATCTCGGCGCCGGCTTCCTCCTGCGTCTCGCGCAGGGCACCTTCGGCGGTGGATTCGCCCAGCTCCATGAAGCCGGCGGGCAGCGTCCAGAAGCCGCGCCGGGGCTCGATGTTGCGCCTGCACAGCAGCACCTTGCCCTCCCGGTGCGGCACGGTGCCGACCACGTTGAGCGGGTTCTGGTAATGGATGGTGCCGCAGGCCGGGCAGACCGCCCGGGTCTTGGTGTCGCCGTCGTCCGGGACCCGATGTTCGACCGAGGTTCCGCACTGGCGGCAGAAGTGGATGGTGTGCGAGAGGTTCACCCGAGGCAGCTGTGAGAAAAGACCGTTTCATTCTCGCACAATCGGGGCTGAACCTGATGACCGAAGTACCATGAGCCCAGACCCATTGCAGCCGCAGCGAACTGCCTTTCCATCCACGAATTACGCCAGCCTCGTCGAAGGCGTCAGCGAGCAGGGCCTGATCTCGGCGCCTGCCGGCTGGCCGGACGGGGTGAGCGCCTGCATGACGAGCCGCCGGCAGGGTGTCTCGGTCGCTCCGTTCGACAGCTGGAACCTCGGCGACCATGTCGGCGACCAGCCCGAAGCCGTCGCGCGCAACCGCGAACGACTGCGCGATCGGATCGGAGCCAGGCCAGTCTTCCTGCGCCAGGTCCATGGCACGACCGTGGCCGAACTCGGTCCGGACAGTCCCGATGGCCTGGAAGCGGACGCCTGCTGGACGCAGGAGCGCGGCCTGGCCTGCACCGTCATGGTGGCCGACTGCCTGCCGCTGCTGCTGAGCGCGCCCGACGGTTCCAGCGTCGCAGCGGTGCATGCGGGTTGGCGCGGCCTGCTCGGGCAGGGCGGACAGGGTGTGCTCGAGGCGCTGTGCGAAGCCTGGCCGGCGGCGCGCACGCCCGCCCAGAGGGCAGGCCTGCGCGTCTGGCTCGGGCCCTGCATCGGTCCGGCCGCCTTCGAGGTCGGAGCAGAGGTCAGGAGCGCCTTCGTCGCGGCTGATTCACAGGCTGCCGCCGCCTTTCGTCCCGTCATCGCAGGCACGGATCCGTCAGACCTGGCGCAGAAGTTCCTCGCCGACCTTCCGGCGCTGGCCTGGCAGCGCCTGGCCCGGCTCGGGATAGTGCAGATTGCCGGCAACGACGGCAACCCGGACTGGTGCACCGTCAGCCAGTCTTCAGTCTTCTTTTCGCACCGACGCGATGCCGGCCGACTCGGCAGCACCGGCCGCATGGCTGGCTGCATCTGGCGCAGCTGAGTCCTGTCGCGGCTCGGCTGCGCCCGATTGATCCTCGCGCCGGCGGCGCCGTGCCGGACGTCCCAGGATGTAGAGCAGGAGACCGACGGGCATCAAACCGTAACAAACAAATGTCACGATGGCTCCTGGTAGGGAGCCATTCGCACCGACCGCTTCCACCAGCGAGGCCATCAGGACGACGTAGAGCCATCCAATCGCGAGGATATACATGTGATTCAGAATCCAAATGAAATCAGGCTCGCAAATGCGATATCCTATTGGCCATGTGTGACATGACAACAGTTTTTAAAGACAAATTGCTGTCGTGCATGGATTGAAAATATTGGAGATGAATTTATGAGTTCTAGCAATCCCTGGCTGTCGTCCCCCCAAGAGTTCCAGCAGGCTGCCATGCAGCAATGGATGAAGATGATGCAGTCCAGCCAGGCCGCCGTCGCGCCGGTTTTCGGCGCTGCGATGCCGCAGTTTACCGGCCTGCAGCACCTGCCGACCTCGTCGCAGCTGAGCGACCTGTTCGCCAAGATCGCGGGCCAGGCCGAAGTGCCGGTCAAGCTAGATCAGGCGAAGCTGGCGACCATCCAGCAGGAATACCTCAAGGACCTGGCCCAGCTCTGGAACTCGGGTCTTGAAGTCCAGCTGCCCAAGGACAGGCGTTTTGCCGGCGAAGCCTGGTCGAGCAATCCGATGGCCGCCTTCAGCGCTGCGATGTATCTGCTTAACGCCCGCGCACTGATGTCGATGGCCGAGGCCGTCGATGCCGATCCCAAGACCAAGGCACGCGTCAACTTCGCGATCCAGCAATGGATTGACGCCAGCGCTCCCAGCAACTTCCTGGCGCTGAACGCCGAGGCGCAGAAGAAGGCGATCGACACCAAGGGCGAGAGCATTGCCAAGGGCATCCAGAACCTGCTCAAGGACATGCAGCAGGGCTATGTCTCGATGACCGACATGAACGCCTTCGAGGTCGGCCAGAACGTCGCCACGACCGAAGGGTCGGTGGTGTTCGAGAACGAGTTCTTCCAGCTGCTCGAGTACAAGCCGCTGACTTCCAAGGTCCACGAGCGTCCCTTCCTGTTCGTTCCGCCCTCGATCAACAAGTTCTACATCCTGGACCTGCAGCCCGAGAACTCGCTGATCCGTTACGCGATCGAGCAGGGCATGCGCACCTTCGTGGTCAGCTGGCGCAATCCCGACCAGAGCTGCGCGCAGCAGACCTGGGACGACTACATCGAGCATGCCGTGATCAAGGCCATCGATGTCACGCGCGAGATCACTGGAGCCGAGTCGATCAACGCACTGGGCTTCTGCGTCGGCGGCACCATGCTGGGCACCGCGCTCGCCGTGCTGGCTGCGCGTGGCCAGAAGCCGGTCAACAGCGCGACCTTCCTGACCACGATGCTCGACTTCAGCGACACCGGCGTGCTCGACATCTTCATCGACGAGGCCATGGTCAAGCTGCGCGAGCTGCAGTTCGCGCAGGGCGGGCTGTTGCCGGGTCGCGACCTGGCCACCACCTTCAGCTTCCTGCGTCCCAACGACCTGGTCTGGAACTACGTGGTCGGCAACTACCTCAAGGGCGAGACCCCGCCGCCCTTCGACCTGCTGTACTGGAACAGCGACAGCACCAACCTGCCCGGCCCCTACTACTCCTGGTACCTGCGCAACACCTACCTGGAAAACCGCCTCTGCCAGCCGGGTGCGGCCACGGTCTGCGGCGAGAAGATCGACCTCAACAAGGTCGACATCCCGGTCTACCTGTACGGTTCGCGCGAGGACCACATCGTCCCGATCGGATCGGCCTACGCGTCGACCCAGCACCTGCCGGGTCCGAAGCGCTTCGTGATGGGCGCCTCCGGCCATATCGCCGGCGTGATCAACCCCGCCTCCAAGGGCAAGCGCAGCCACTGGATCGGCTCGGACACCGTTTTCCCGGCCAATGTCGAGGACTGGATCGCCGCCTCGACCGAGCTCAAGGGCAGCTGGTGGACCGACTGGTCGACCTGGCTCAAGGGCCAGTCCGGCAAGGAAGTCGCAGCGCCCAAGAGCTACGGCAACCGCAAGTACAAGCCGATCGAGGCCGCTCCCGGCCGCTATGTCAAGGCCAAGGCCTGAGCTCGATTCGGCAACCAGACCCCAAACAGCCAGACAAGAGGAAGACATTAAATGGAAGAGATCGTCATCGTCGCGGCAGCCCGCACCGCCATCGGCAAGTTCGGCGGCAGCCTGGCCAAGGTCAGCGCCCCTGAACTGGGCGCCACCGTCATCAAGGCGCTGCTCGACAAGACCGGCGTCAAGCCCGACCAGGTCGGCGAGGTGATCATGGGCCAGGTGCTGGCCGCGGGTGCCGGCCAGAACCCGGCACGCCAGGCCATGATGAAGGCCGGCATCGCCCAGGAAACCCCGGCGCTGACCATCAACGCCGTCTGTGGTTCCGGCCTCAAGGCCGTGATGCTGGCCGCGCAGGCCGTGGCATGGGGCGACAGCGAGATCGTGATCGCCGGCGGCCAGGAGAACATGAGCGCCTCCGGCCACGTCGTGCTCGGCAGCCGCGACGGCCAG
>JBDLTM010000099.1:0-8076 GCA_039805805.1 Pseudomonadota bacterium
GATCCGCCCTCGAAGCCGAGCTCGGAGAAGTCGTCGAAGAAGACGCCGCCGATGCCGCGCTGCTCGTTGCGGTGCTTGAGGAAGAAGTAGTCGTCGCACCAGGCCTTGAAGCGCGGGTACTTGTCGGCGCCGAAGGGCGCGAGCGCATCGCGGCAGGTGCGGTGGAAATGCACCGCGTCCTCCTCGAAGCCGTAGTAGGGCGTGAGGTCCATGCCGCCGCCGAACCAGGCCACCGGATCGCCGCCGCCGAGCGGGGTCGCGCTGATCATGCGCACGTTCATGTGCACCGTCGGCACATAGGGGTTGCGCGGGTGGAACACCAGCGACACGCCCATGGCCTCGAACGGCGCGCCCGCAAGCTCGGGCCGGTGCTGCGTCGCCGAGGGCGGCAGGCTGGCGCCGCGCACATGCGAGAAGCCGCAGCCGGCGCGCTCGAACACCTTGCCATCCTCCAGGATCTGCGTCACGCCATTGCCCTGCAGCGGCTCATGCGGCGCCTTCTCCCAGCCGTCGGCCAGGAAATCCTTGCCGTCGATCTCGGAGATGGCCCAGGTGATGCGCTGCTGCAGTCCGAGCAGGTAGTCGCGCATGATCTGCGCCGGCGACAGGCTCATTGGCCCAGCGCCCGGAAGCCGATGTCGTGGCGGAACTGCATGCCGTCGAAGGCGACGCCGGCGACCAGTTCGTAGGCGCGTTCGCGCGCCTCGGCCACGCCATGGCCCAGAGCGGTGGCGCACAGCACGCGCCCGCCCGAGGTCAGCACCTGGCCATCCTTCATCACGGTGCCAGCGTGGAAGACCACGGCGTCGTCGCGGTCGGCCGGCAGCGCGCTGATCACGTCGCCCTTGCGCGGGTGCAGCGGATAGCCGGCGGCGGCCAGCACCACGCCCATGGCGAAGCGCTCGTCCCACTCCAGGCTGAGCTGGTCGAGGCGCTCCTCGGTCGCGGCCAGCATCACCTCGGCCAGGTCGGACTTCAGGCGCATCATGATCGGCTGCGTCTCGGGATCGCCCATGCGGCAGTTGAACTCGAGCGTCTTGACCGAACCATCGGGCGCGATCATCAGGCCGGCGTAGAGGAAGCCGGTGAAGGGGATGCCGTCGGCCTCCATGCCGCGGATGGTCGGCAGGATGATCTCGTTCATCGCGCGCTCGTGCACCTCGGCCGTGACGACCGGTGCCGGCGAGTAGGCGCCCATGCCGCCGGTGTTCGGCCCCTGGTCGGCGTCGAGCAGGCGCTTGTGGTCCTGGCTGGTGGCCAGCGCGGTGACGTTCCTGCCGTCACAGAGGACGATGAAGCTGGCTTCCTCGCCCTGCAGGAAGGACTCGATCACGACGCGCGCGCCGCCTTCGTTGTGCGTCACGCCCAGCGTGTTGTCGACCAGCATGAAGTCGACCGCCTCGTGCGCCTCGGCCAGGCTCATCGCGACGACCACGCCCTTGCCGGCGGCCAGGCCGTCAGCCTTGACCACGATCGGCGCGCCGACCTGGTCGATGTAGGCATGCGCCTGGACCGGGTCGCTGAAGGTCTCGTAGGCCGCGGTCGGGATGCCATGGCGCTTCATGAAGGCCTTGGAGAAAGCCTTCGAGCTTTCCAGCTGAGCGGCGGCCCGGGTCGGTCCGAAGATGCGCAGGCCGTGGGCGCGGAACTCGTCGACCACGCCGGCGGCCAGCGGCGCCTCGGGTCCGACGACGGTCAGCGCGATGCCGTTGGCCTGCGCCCATTCGCGCAGCGCCACCACATCGGTGAGCGCCAGGTTGACTAGGTCGGAATCGCGCTCGGTGCCGCCGTTGCCCGGCGCCACGTAGACCTGCGCCACGCGCTCGGACTGCTTGAGTTTCCAGGCCAGCGCATGCTCGCGTCCGCCGCCACCGATCACCAGCACCTTCATCTGATTCGCGCTCATTCGTTGATCTCCGCGTTGTGATAGACGCCTTGCACGTCGTCGAGGTCCTCCAGCACGTCGAGCAGCTTCTGCATGCGCGCGGCGTCCTCGCCGGCCAGCGCTATGGTGTTGTCGGCGCGCATGGTGACCTCGGCCACCTCGGGCGTCAGGCCGGCGGCCTCGAGCGCGTTCCTGACCGCCTCGAACTCGCCCGGCGCGGTCAGCACCTCGATCGCGCCATCGTCATCGCTGATCACGTCCTCGGCACCGGCCTCGAGCGCGACTTCCATCACCTTGTCTTCGGAGGTGCCGGGCGCGAAGACCAGTTGGCCACAGTGCTTGAACTGGAACGCCACCGAGCCCTCGGTGCCCAGGTTGCCGCCATGCTTGGCGAAGGCGTGGCGGACCTCGGCCACGGTGCGCACGCGGTTGTCGGTCATGGTGTCGACGATGATCGCCGCGCCGCCGATGCCATAGCCCTCGTAGCGGATTTCCTCGTAGCTGATGCCCTCGAGCGTGCCAGCAGCCTTGTCGATGTTGTACTTGACTCGGTCGGCCGGCATGTTGGCCGCCTTGGCCTTGTCAACCGCCAGGCGCAGGCGCGGGTTGGCGCTCAGGTCGGTGCCGCCGGTGCGCGCCGCGACGGTGATCTCGCGGATGATGCGGGTCCAGATCTTGCCGCGCTTCTCATCCTGGCGCCCCTTGCGGTGCTGGATATTGGCCCACTTGGAATGACCTGCCATGAAAACCTCGTGATAGTGAAATGGGTGCGCGCCGCAAGCTGCCTGGCCGGACCCGCAGTGCTTTGAATAACCCGGTATTCTAACTTTCGGCTCAGGCCTCGGGCGTGATCGCGTCGGCGTAGTCGTAGAGCGCCGACAGGATGGCTTCGGCGCGCTCATCCTCGCGCTCCATGGCGGCCTCCTGCAGTTCGTCGAGCCGCGCCAGCAAGGCCTCGCTGCTCAGCGCCTTGCCCTCGCCGCGCAGCAGCCTGGCCCGGCAATGCGCCTGCCAGCGCAGCCGTTCCTGCGAGTCGAGCGTGCCGGGGAAATTGCGGGCTCGGTAGCGGAACACCAGCTCGGGCAGTCGCGTATCGTCGAAGCCGGCCTCGCGCCAGGCCGGGTCGGTCGGATCGCAGTCGCGCAGGCGCCGCAGGCGCAGCCGGTCGGCGTCCTGCAGGAAGCTGCCGTAGAGGTCCTGGTCCACGTCGACCGGGCCGCCGGCCTCGCGCGGCGCGAACACCTCGGTCCAGCGCCCGCTCAGGTCGGGCAGCGAGCGTGCGATCTCGGCGTGGCGCAACGCCTGCTCAACTTCGATGCCCCATTGCGCCGCCAGTTCGGGCCGCAGCGTGCGCAGGTTGGAGACCACCATCGGGGACTTGTTGAGATGCACGCTCTTGAGCGGCAGCGGTGCCAGCCCCGAAGGCAACTGATCGCGCGGGGTGAACAGTCGCTCGCGCAGCTCGGCCGAAGTCAGGCCTGGCAGCTGGCCGGGGTCATGGGCCAGGTCCCAGGCCAGCAGCTCGTTGCGGTTGCTCGGGTGCATCGCCAGCGGCCACATCAGCGCCAGGCAGCCGCGCTCGGGCGAGAACATGCCCGAGACATGCAGGAAGGGCCTGGCCTCGGCCGGCAGCGCCGGCAGACCGAGCTCCTTGAGCACCTGGCGCTTGTCGCGCAGGCCAAGCGCGAACTCGAACAGGCGCGGCTGCTTCTCGCGCAGCAGGCGCGCCAGCGCGATCGTGGCGCGCACGTCGGACAGCGCGTCGTGCGCGGCCTCGTGCGCGATGCCGTTGGCCCGCGTCAGGTCCTCGAGCTTGAAGCTGGGCTTGCCGTCGGGCTTCTTCGGCCAGTTAACGCCTTCGGGGCGCAGGGCGTGGGCGAGGCGCAGCACGTCGAGCAGATCCCAGCGGCCGCAGCCGTTCTTCCACTCGCGCTCGTAGGGGTCGATCAGGTTGCGCCAGAACAGGTGGCGGGTGAATTCGTCGTCGAAGCGGATCGAGTTGTAGCCGACGCCGATGGTGCCGGGCCGGGCGAACTCGGCCTCGAGGCGTGCGGCGAACTCGTGCTCGGGCAGGCCCTGTTCCAGGCACAGCTGGGGCGTGATGCCGGTGATCAGGCAGCTCTCCGGCGCGGGCAGGTAGTCGGGCGCCGGACGGCAGTAGAGCATCAGCGGCGCACCGATCTCGTTGAGCTCGGCGTCGGTGCGGATGGCGGCGAACTGCGCCGGACGGTCGCGCCGCGGGCTGATGCCGAAGGTTTCGTAGTCGTGCCAGAGGAAGGTGGGTGTGCTCATCTTGGCAGCCATTACAACCGAAGTGAGGCGCTGTTGGCGACGGCACGTTGCTTGTAGTTCTTGTCATCCGGGCGGGGGCACGCCGGGCTCCACAAGGTGCGAGCACAAAAAGTCACCCCGCGGGCCCCCCCCGGATGCCAGGACATGAGGGGATCCCTCCCAGGACAAATTTGCCACCTGAATCAATTGACGCCCGATATTGGCCTGTCTAGGATGGCATCGCCTGTGGCTCTGGCATGGGTCGTGGAGGCAATGCGACCCAAGCCAATAGGCAAACTGATGACAACGACATACAGGGAGAAACATGGCAAAGAAAGCACTGCTGGTCGGCATCAACGACTATTCCCCGGCCGGCGCCGGCGGACCGGACCTCAATGGCTGCGTCAACGACGTCAAGGACATGGCGCACACGCTCAATGCGCTGTCCATCGTGCCGGCGACACCGGGGGCCATGCGCATCCTGACCGACCGGCGTGCGACTCGCGCGGCGATCATGGACGGCCTTCAGTGGCTGATCACGGGCGCCAAGCGCGGTGACACGCTGGTGTTCCACTACTCGGGACACGGCTCGCAGATGGCCGACGTCAGCGGCGACGAGATCGGCGGCAAGGACGAGACGATCTGCCCGCACGACTTCGCGGCCAAGGGCATGATCCGGGACGACGACCTGCTGGCCGCGTTCCGCGCAATTCCCGCCGGGGTCAACCTCGACGTGATCCTCGACTCCTGCCACTCGGGTACGGGCACGCGCGAACTCGACGCGATCGCCTCCATGCCGCAGGAACAGCAGGTCAGCTACCGCTACATTCCGCCGCCGCTCGACTACGGATTCTTCATCGATTCGGATCCGCAGATTCCCACCCGCGGCCTGCTCAAGGCGCGCAGCGGCGGTGACCGCGACCCGGTCGTGGTGGCGGGCATCAACCATGTGCTGTGGGCCGGCTGCCGCTCCAACCAGACCTCGGCCGAGACCAGCCTGGGCGGCCTGGTGCGCGGCGTCTTCACCTACAACTTCTGCCGAGTGCTCAGGCGAGCCGGCCCGGGCATCACGCGCAAGCGCCTCGATGCGCTGGTCTGCGCCGACATCCGCGCCGGCGGCTTTAGCCAGGTGCCGCAGCTCGAGGCCAGCGCGGTCTCGATGGGTGAGCGCGTGTTCTGCTGAAGGCTGGCCGCCATGAAGCTCGAGGAGATGATCGCCACGGTGCAACGCGAGCTCGGGGTCGCGGCCGACGGCAAGGCCGGGCCGCAGACCTGGAGCGCGATCCACCAACGCATCGTCGGCGCGGCGGCGCAAGGCCTCGCGGCTGCGCCGGCGGCCTCGCCTGACGAGATCGACAGGGTCGACGAGCGCAGCGAGAAGGCGATCGCCACCCTGCTGCCCGAGGTCAGGCCCTACGCGCGCGCGCTGGTGCACAAGGCCGCTGCCCGCGGCATCCAGATCCAGGTCATCAGCGGCCACCGCAGCTATGCTGAGCAGGACGAGCTCTATGCGCAGGGTCGCAGCAAGCCCGGCCCGATCGTGACCCGGGCGCGCGGCGGCCACTCCAACCACAACTTCGGCATCGCCTTCGACATCGGCGTGTTCGAGGGCAGGCGCTACCTGGACGAATCGCCCAAGTACCAGGCGGTCGGCGTGCTGGGCGCCGAGATCGGGCTCGAATGGGGCGGCAACTGGAAGGACCTGGTCGACCAGCCGCATTTCCAGCTGCGCCCGGCCTGGGCCGCCAACCTGTCGGGACGTGAACTGCTGGCCGCACTGCGCCAGCGCGTCGCCGATGGCAATCCCGTCTTCGCCTGAGGCGGCCTGACCTTTGGCATGGACATGAGCACCGCCGAACAGCCGCCCCGGAACCGGGTGCAAGACCTGATCGCGTTGGGCAAGGACCTGGTGGCCTTGCTGCGCGATGCCGCCCTGTTCATCCTCGCGCTTCTGCTGATCGCCTTCCCGGGCCAGCTCAACACCATCCTCGAAAGGGCCGGATTCGAGGAAGGCAGCGTGGTCGGCTTCAAGTGGAAATCCAAGCTGATCGATTCCGATGATGCGCTCAAGGAGGCGCAGGCCACCATCAGCGCGCTACAGGGCAAGAACGATGAACTGCTGGCAGCGCTGGCCGATGCCAACGCCAGGCCCAGCGATCCGCAACAGCTCGAGCGACTGGCCCGACTCAAGCAGGAGAACCAGCAGGTCAAGGACGAGACGCGCCAGGTCCAGGACGCCGTCTCGCAGGCGATCGTCGCCAACGGTCCGCTGGTCGAGAAGGCGCTGTCAGCCAGCGATTCCAGGCCACTGGCGGCGAGCGCCAGGTCCGACTTCAGCGTGGGCCTGCAGACGCTGGGCGTGGATGATGCCGAGCGGGTGGCGCTCAACGACAGGCTGCGCGCCGAGGGCTACGGGCTCGACCCGGTGACCTGGTCCTATCCGGCAGGAGGAAAGCCCTCCTGGTTTGCTCCCCGATCGACGGTCTTCTACTACTCGAGCCGCAGCCTGGCGGCCGCCAGGGAGCTCGCGGGCTTCATGAAGTCTGCCACCGGCCAGACCTTTGCGTTCCAGCGCGGGGCTGGGCTGGGCGTCGACCCGGCACGCCGGGATCTGACGCTCTACGTCCATTACGTCAGGAACTGAAACCGGCAGCATCGAGGACGGGAAACGCGACTGAACTTGCGGCAGTGGCAGGCACGGCAATGGAGCGCTCAAGCACAAGCACAAGCTGGATCATGTCACCGCACCCGATCCGGACAAAAGGCCGGCCACCCCAATGGGTGCCGGCCTTTTCAGCGTTGCGGCCAGGGTAGGTCAGACTCAGTCGGCCGCTGCTTCTTCGGGCTCGGCCTTGGAGTGCTTCTCCTTCCTGGGCAGAGGCTGGATGTCGAGCTTGACCTCGGCCTTGTCGCTGTCGGCACCCTCGATGTCGACCGTCAGGCGGCCGCCGTCGGCCAGGCGACCGAACAGCAGCTCGTCGGCCAGCGCGCGCCGGATCATGTCCTGGATCAGGCGCTGCATCGGGCGCGCGCCCATCAGCGGATCGAAGCCCTTCCTGGCCAGGTAGTGGCGCAGCTCGTCGGTGAAGCCGACCTCGACCTTCTTCTCGGCCAACTGGTGCTCGAGCTGCAGCAGGAACTTGTCGACCACGCGCAGGATGATCTGCTCGTCGAGCGGCTTGAAGCTGACGATGGCGTCGAGCCGGTTGCGGAACTCGGGCGTGAACAGGCGCTTGATGTCGGCCATCTCGTCGCCGGCCTGGCGCGGGTTGGTGAAGCCGATGGTGGCCTTGTTCATGGTCTCGGCGCCCGCGTTGGTCGTCATGACGATGATGACGTTGCGGAAGTCGGCCTTGCGCCCGTTGTTGTCGGTCAGCGTGCCGTGGTCCATCACCTGCAGCAGCACGTTGAAGATCGCCGGGTGCGCCTTCTCGATCTCGTCGAGCAAGAGCACGCAGTGCGGCTTCTTGGTGATCGCCTCGGTCAGCAGGCCGCCCTGGTCGAAGCCGACATAGCCAGGAGGCGCGCCGATCAGGCGGCTGACCGCATGCTGCTCCATGTACTCGGACATGTCGAAGCGGATCAGCTCGATGCCCAGGATATAGGCCAGCTGCTTGGCGGCCTCGGTCTTGCCGACGCCGGTCGGGCCCGAGAACAGGAAGCTGCCGATCGGCTTGTCGGTCTTGCCCAGGCCGGCGCGCGACATCTTGACAGCCGAAGACAGGGCTTCGAGCGCCTTGTCCTGGCCGAACACGACCGCCTTGAGGTCACGCTCGAGCGTGGAGAGCTTGCCGCGGTCGTCGCTCGAGACGTTGGCCGGCGGGATGCGCGCGATCTTGGCGACGATCTCCTCGATCTCGCCCTTGCCGATGGTCTTCTAGCGCTTGGTAGGCGCCAGGATGCGCTGGGCCGCGCCGGCC
>JBDLTM010000100.1:0-7977 GCA_039805805.1 Pseudomonadota bacterium
CCAGCGATCTTGGTCAGGTCGCCAACGGCGTTGTCCATGACCTTCTTGTCGGCAACCGCTTCCGAGACACCCATGTTCAGGGTGATCTTGGTGATGCGCGGCACTTCCATGACGGACTTGTAGCCGAACTGCTCTTTCAGAGCCGGGGCGATCTTGTCGCGGTAGATTTCTTGAAAGCGTGCCATGGTCATGCTGCCTTGATTTCTTCGCCGGTGGACTTGAAGACGCGGACCTTGGAGCCGTCCTCGTTCACCTTGATGCCGACGCGATCGGCCTTGCCGGTGGCGGCGTTGAAGATAGCCACGTTGGACTGGTGGATGGACATGGTCTTGTCGACGATGCCGCCAGCGATGCCCTTCATGGGGTTCGGCTTGGCATGCTTCTTGACCAGGTTCACACCTTCCACGACCAGACGCTCTTCGTCGGCACGCGACAGCACGGTGCCACGCTTGCCCTTGTCGCGACCAGTGATGACGATGACTTCGTCGCCTTTACGGATCTTGTTCATGTGTCGATTCCTTACAGGACCTCGGGGGCCAGGGACACGATCTTCATGAACTTTTCGGTACGCAGTTCACGCGTCACGGGGCCGAAGATACGGGTGCCGATGGGTTCGAGCTTGGCGTTGAGCAGCACGGCGGCATTGCCGTCGAACTTCACCTTGGCGCCATCGCCGCGGCGGATGCCGGCAGCGGTGCGGACCACCACAGCGTTGTAGACCTCGCCTTTTTTGACGCGGCCACGCGGAGCAGCTTCCTTGATGCTCACTTTGATGATGTCGCCAACGCTGGCATAACGGCGCTTGGAGCCGCCCAGCACTTTGATGCACATCACGGACTTGGCGCCCGTGTTGTCTGCAACATCGAGTCGAGATTGCGTTTGGATCATTTGATTTAAGTCCCAACTTGAATCCCAGCGGCCACCACGGCCACAGGCGATCAGTCTTGGGCCCGTCGTTGGCAGCCAGCTCGCGGTTTGCAACCGCGCACCGGCCGACTTCGCTGGGCAGATACTTCACCCACTACGGGCGAAGAGCAGGATTATCCGTCAGTTTTGAAAATCATGCAAGGGGTCCATGCTGAAATTTCCCGCCTGTCCGGCGCCGGGCCAGCCAGCTCCCGCGCCGTGCGGCATCGCTACGGCGGTAACATCCATCCCCATGAAGCATGATCCGCATTCCATCGCATCGACCCGCATCGCCTTCATCGGCGGCGGCAACATGGCCAGCGCCATCATCGGCGGACTGATCCAGCAGGGCCTGGAAGGCGACCGCATCACGGTCGTCGAGCCTGTGGCAGAACAACGCGCCCGACTGCAGTCGCAGCTCGGCGTCAGGACCGAAGCCACGGCCGATGCTGCGCTGCAGGGCAGCGAGCTGGTGGTCTGGGCCGTCAAGCCGCAGGTTTTCAAGCAGGTCGCGCTGGACTGCGCCGCCCATGTCGCCGGCGCGCTGCACCTGAGCGTGGCCGCCGGCATCCGCAGCGACAGCATGGCCGCCTGGCTGGGCAGCGAGCGCATCGTGCGCGCCATGCCCAACACGCCGGCGCTGGTCGGCCAGGGCATGACCGGCCTCTACGCCCGGGCGGCGGTCGACGTCGCCGACCGCCGCCTGGTCGATGCCGTGGTCGGCACCACCGGCCAGTTCCTGTGGGTCGAGCGCGAGGTGGACCTCGACGCGGTGACGGCTCTGTCGGGCTCCGGGCCTGCCTACGTGTTCTATTTCCTGGAAGCGATGCGCCAGGCCGGCACCGAGATGGGCCTGGACGCCGAGACCGCGACCCGGCTGGCGATCGGCACCTTTGCCGGCGCAGCCCGCCTGGCGCAGGATTCCAGCGAGCCGCCCGAGGTGCTGCGCGAGCGCGTCACCTCCAAGGGTGGAACGACCTATGCGGCGCTCTGCTCGCTCGAGGGCAGCGGCGTCAAGGCCAGCTTCGTCAAGGCCCTGCACGCGGCCTGCGACCGCGCGCGCGAGCTCGGCGACGAGTTCGGCGCCTGATCAGGCGAGCGCGTAATGGGCGACCACGCCGGCAAACAGCGTGGCGCCCAGCCAATGGTTGAGCCGGAAGGCCCGGAAGCACCCTTCGCGCGTGCGGCCGCGGATCATGCCGAAATGCCAGCCGACCTGGGCCAGCGCCGCCAGCAGCGCCAGCGCGAGCTCTGGCCCGCCGATCTCGGGCCAGAGCAGCCAGCCCCACAGCAGCAGATGCAGCAGGTAGAAGGTCGTCACGGCCGCCACGTCCCATGATCCGAGCGTGATGGCCGAAGTCTTCATGCCTATCCTGAGGTCGTCGTCGCGGTCGACCATCGCGTACTCGGTGTCGTACGCCAGCACCCAGAACAGGTTGCTGAGCACCAGGACCCAGGCCTGCCAGGGAATGTCGCCATCCACCGCCGCAAAGGCCATCGGGATGCCGAAACTGAAGGCGACGCCGAGCACGGCCTGCGGCATCGAGACATGGCGCTTGGCGTAGGGATAGGCCATCGCCACCGCCAGGGCGGGGAAGCACAGCAGGATCACCTGCAAGGTGGTCGTGAGCGCCAGGTCGAAGGCCAGGAAGGCCAGCACGGCGCCGACCGCGAGCGCTTCCTTGACCGATATCCGCCCGCTGGTGATCGGGCGCTGCGCGGTGCGCTTGACATGGCGGTCGAAATTCCGGTCTGCGACGTCGTTGATGCAGCAGCCCGCGCTGCGCATCAGGATGGTGCCGAGCGTGAAGACCAGCAGCAGGTGCCAGCCCGGCCAGCCGCCGGCGGCGACCCAGAGCGCCGACAGCGTGGGCCAGAGCAGCAGCAGCCAGCCAGCCGGCCGGTTCCAGCGGATCAGGTCGAGGTAGAGCGCGAGCTTGGCGCGCCAGGGGGCGTTGGCAGGGGTTTGGTGGGCTGAGTTCATGCTGAAAGTCTCTTCACACCCGGCAGTTCGCAGGCGTAGATGGCGTTGCGCAGCGCGGCGATCGCCTCGTAGCGCGTGAAGCTGCGCCGCCAGGCCAGCACGACGCGGCGCGTCGGCGGCTCGCCAGCAAAGGGCAGATAGCGCAGATAGGAGGCATCGCCATGTCCGGAGCCGGGCGGCAGCGCCTTGGCGCCGGGCTCGAGCGCCGAGTTGGGCACGCTCAGGCGCGGCACCAGCGTGACGCCCATGCCGGCGGCCACCATGTGCCGGATGGTCTCGAGCGAGCTGCCTTCGAAGCTCTTCCTGATGCCCTCGGCATCGTTGGAGAAGCGCGCGAACTCGGGGCAGACTTCCAGCACATGGTCGCGGAAGCAATGGCCGGTGCCCAGCAGCAGCATGGTCTCCTGCTTGAGCTGGTCGGCGGTGATCTCGTCCTGCTGCGCCAGCGGATGGCTCACCGGCACCACCGCGACGAAGGGCTCGTCGTAGAGCGGCGCGATCGCCAGGTTGGTGTCGGGAAAGGGCTCGGCCAGGATGGCGCAGTCGATCTCGCCCAGGCGCAACTGCTCGAGCAGCTTGGCGGTCAGGTTCTCCTGCAGCATCAGCGGCATCTGCGGCGTGCGCTCGATCACCTGGCGCACCAGGTCGGGCAGCAGGTAGGGTCCGATGGTGTAGATCACGCCCAGGCGCAGCGGCCCGGCAAGCGGATCCTTGCCGCGCTTGGCGATCTCCTTGATCGCGGCGGCCTGCTCGAGCACGACCTGGGCCTGGCGCACGATCTCATCGCCCAGCGGCGTGACGGCGACCTCGCTGGCGTTGCGCTCGAACAGCTTGAGCTCGAGCTCCTCCTCGAGCTTCTTGATCGCCACAGACAGCGTGGGCTGGGAGACGAAGCAGGCCTCGGCCGCCTTGCCGAAATGGCGCTCGCGCGCGACGGCGACGATGTACTTGAGTTCGGTCAGGGTCATGGATGGGTTCAGGCCTTCAGATAGTCCGATTTTCCACCGAGCCAGCGCTCGACATGCTGCTGCGCCTGGCGCGGCCAGCGCGCCAGCATGACGGGCGCCCAGGCGCGCGCCCATTCGAGCAGGTGGGCATCGGTCGCGAGGTCGGCGAAGCGCAGCATGGCAGCGCCCGACTGGCGCGCGCCGAGGAACTCGCCGGGTCCTCGGATCTCGAGGTCACGCCGGGCAATCTCGAAGCCGTCCTGCGTCTCGGCCATCGCGCGCAGGCGGTCGCGCGCGGTCTCGCTCAGGCGACCGGATTCGTTGGTCGAGTACAGCAGCAGGCAGACCGAGGCGACCGCGCCACGGCCGACCCGGCCGCGCAACTGGTGCAGCTGGCTCAGGCCGAAGCGCTCGGCATGCTCGATCACCATCAGCGAGGCATTGGGCACGTCGACGCCGACCTCGATCACGGTGGTGCTGACCAGCACGCCCATGGCACCGGCGCTGAACAGCGCCATCACCGCCTTCTTCTCGGCCGGTGGCATGCGCGAATGCAGCAGCCCCACCAGCACCGGGCTGCCGTCGGCATTCCTGAGCCCCTCCATCGCCTCGCTGAGCTCGAGGTGGGTCGCGGTGGCGTTGCCGAGGTCGAGCGCCTCGCTCTCCTCGATCAGCGGGCAGACCCAGTAGACCTGGCGCCCCTGCGCGACTTGGGAGCGGATGCGATCGATCACTTCCTGGCGCCGGCTGTCCGAGATGGTCTTGGTCACGATCGGGCTGCGCCCGGGCGGCAGCTCGTCGATGGTCGAGACGTCGAGGTCGGCGTAGTAGCTCATCGCCAGCGTGCGCGGGATCGGCGTCGCGCTCATCATCAGCAGGTGCGGCTCCAGGCCAGCCTCCTGCATCTTCTCGCGCAGGGCCAGGCGCTGCGCAACGCCGAAGCGGTGCTGCTCGTCGATGATGGCCAGCGCCAGGTTCCGGAACTGGACCTGCTCCTGGATCACCGCATGGGTGCCGACCACCAGCGCTGCCTGGCCGGAGGCGATGCGCTCGAGCATGGCCGCGCGCTCCCTCTTCTTCTGGCTGCCAGTCAGCCAGGCCACGCCCTTGCCCAGCGGCGCGAGCAAGGGCTCGAGCCAGCCGACCAGCTTGCTGAAATGCTGCTCGGCCAGGATCTCGGTCGGCGCCATCAGCGCGCATTGCCAGCCGGCGTCGATCGCGACCGTGGCGGCCAGCGCGGCGACCACGGTCTTGCCGCTGCCGACGTCGCCCTGCAGCAGGCGGTGCATAGGCACGGCACGTGCGAGGTCGGCCGCGATCTCGTCGACGACCCGGCGCTGCGCCGCGGTCAGGCCGAAGGGCAGGACGGCGAGCAGCTGCTGCTCGAGACCATCCTGGCTGCGGCGCAGCGCCGGCGCGCGCAGCAAGTCGCGCTCCTGCTTGGCCTTGTGTTGCGACAGCTGCTGCGCCAGCAGTTCCTCGGCCTTCAGTCGCTGCCAGGCCGGGTGGCTGCGGTCCTCCAGTGCCGCCAGCGAAGTGTCAGGACGCGGGTGATGCAGGAAGTGCAAGGCGTCCCGCAGCGTCCAGGGCGGCTGCGCCGAGCCGTTGGGCGCGCGCAGCCGCAGGCCGGGACAGTCGGCGATCGCCTCGGGCGGCACCGTGTCGGCCAGATCGGCGCGATCGAGCCCGCCGAGCACCGCGCGGCGCAGATAGGCCTGCGGCAGTCCGGCGCTGGTCGGATAGACCGGGGTCAGCGCGTCGGGCAGCTCGCCGCCGGCCACGCGGAAGGTCGGGTGCATCATGGTCCAGCCCAGGAAGCCGCCGCGCAGTTCGCCACGCGCACGGATGCGCTCTCCGACCGCCAGCGTCTTCTGGTGCGACGGATAGAAGCTGAAGAAGCGCAGCGTGCAGCGCTCGCTGCCGTCATCGAGCACCACCAGCAGCTGGCGCCGCGGCCCCGGGCTGACCTGGGAGGAAACCACGACGCCCTCGATCTGCACTTCCTCACCCTCGCGGGCGTCGCGCAGCCGCACGATCCGGGTCTCGTCCTCGTAGCGCAGCGGCAGGTGCAACGCCAGGTCGATCGCGCGCACCAGCCCGAGCTTGCGCAGCGCCTTCTGGGGCGCGGACAAGGGTTTGCCGGCGGCGGCCGGCGACGGTGCGGACTGGGCATCTGGCATGGCGGCATTTTGCCGCAGCCGGCCGGTTTTGCGCCCGAAGCCAAAAGCAGACAATAGAAGTATTTCCCTCACGAAAAGGCAGCACATGAGCCTGGCATTCAACTACCGGCACCTGTATTACTTCTGGATCGTCGCCAAGGAAGGCAGCATGACGCGGGCCGCCGGCCGGCTCGACATGGCGGTGCAGACCGTCAGCGCCCAGGTGCGCGAGCTCGAGCGCGACCTGGGCTGCCAGCTGCTCAAGCCGGCAGGACGCGGGCTGGCCCTGACCGAGGCCGGCATCGAGGCGCTGCGCCAGGCCGAGCAGATCTTCCAGCTGGGCGAGACCCTGCCCGATCGCGTGCGCCAGGCGGCGCAGGCACCCTCGATGCGGCTGGCGGTCGGGATCGCCGACGGGCTGGCCAAGCTCGAGGTGCAGCGCCTGCTGCAGCCGCTGCTGACCACGCCCGACCTCAGGCTGGTCTGCCACGAGGGAGAGATGGCGGAACTGCTGGCCGAGCTCGCGCTGCATCAGCTCGACGTCGTGCTGGCCGACCACCCCGCCCCATTCAACCCGCATATCAAGGTGCACAGCCATCCGCTGGGCACGACCGGCATGGGCTGGTACGCCACTCCGCATTGGTGGGAACAGGCCAGCGCCAGTTTTCCGGCCTCCCTGCAGCAGGTGCCGGTGCTGCTGCCGACGACGCACTCGATCGTGCGCGGCCACCTGGACCAGTGGCTTTCACAGCAGGGCCTGCGTCCCCGCGTGGCGGGCGAGTTCGAGGACAGCGCCCTGCTCGAGACCTTCGGCGGTGGCGGGCTCGGCGTGTTCCCGGCCGCGCTGGCGCTCGAGCATGCGCTGCTGCAGCGCCACCAGGCCCGGCTGCTGGGTTCCTGCACCGGGGTCGAGGAAGAGTACTTCGCGATCAGCACCGAGCGCAAGGTGCAGCATCCGCTGCTGCGCCAGCTGCTGGCGCATGACTGAAGCCCGGCGGCAAGCCCTTCAGGACAGCGCGGCGTGCAGATCGACCAGCGCCTGGGTCAGCTTGTGCCCGGGATCGAGGTGGATCATCGGGCGCGCCAGCTGGTGCGACTCGCGCACCTTGATCGAGGACGGCAGGTAGGGCTGCAGCACTGGCAGGCCCTCGTCGATCAGCGCCTGCACCAGCTGCTGCGGCAGCCTGGCGCGCGACTGGAACTGGTTGACGACGATGCCCTTGACCTGCAAGCCGGGGTTGTGGTCGGCGCGGATCTCCTGCACATTGGCCAGCAGGGTGTAGAGGGCCTGGCGGCTGAAGTCGTCGCAGTCGAAGGGGATCAGGCAGCCGCTGGCGCCCATCAGCGCCGATCGGGTGTAGAAGTTCAGCGCCGGCGGCGTGTCGACGTAGATGCGGTCGTATGTCGTGCTCAGCTGCTGCAGCGCCTCGCGCAGCTTGTAGATCTTGTGGCGCGACTCGAGCTTGACCTGCAGTTCGTCGAGCTGGTCGCTCGCTGCCATCAGGTCCAGGCCCTCGAAGGGCGTGCGCAACACGAAATCGGTCGGAGGCACCGGATTGAAGCTGAAGCTCAGCGTCTGCTCGAAGAAGCTGGCCACTGAAGGCAGGCCAGCGGCAGCGCTTTCGCCAAGCAGGTAGCGCGTCGAGTTGCCCTGCTGGTCGAGGTCGATCAGCAGCGTGCGCAGCCCCTGCGCCGCGCTGATCGCGGCAAGATTGGATGCGATGGTGGACTTGCCCACCCCGCCCTTCTGGTTGAAGACGACCAGCGCCATCGTTTGCCTCCGTTATTGCGTTGCAACAATTATGCGGCAGAGCGTCTGCTGGAGACGTCTCTGCAGCTCATGCGCGACAATAACGCCTTTTTCTTGGCACGGGCCTGTCCGGCCCTCAAGCGACATGAATCCAGCAACATCCGGCGCCGCGCGCGCCCACACCGTCAGCGACTTCGATTTCGAGCTGCCGCCCGAACTGATCGCCCAGCA
>JBDLTM010000101.1:0-7971 GCA_039805805.1 Pseudomonadota bacterium
GCTGGCACCGCCATCCACAGCGCCAGTTGGACCGCGTGCAGCGTAAAAACGCCGAAATCGAGCCGCAGCAGGCCCGGGTGCAGCAGCACCTGGCGCAGGCCGCCGCGGCCGGGGTCGCGCCGCAGCCCGGGCTCGGCCGGCACCACCCAGACCACGATCGCCATGCCGGCCAGCGCCAGCGCCGTCGTCAGGCCGAACAGGCCGCGCAGGCCGATCTGCTCAGCCAGCAGCGGCGACAGCACCAGAGAGAGCGCGAACATCAGCGCGATGCTGACGCCGACCAAGGCCATCGCCTTGGTGCGCACGCTGTCGCGCGTGCTGTCGGCGATCAGCGCCGTCACCGCCGCCGAGATCGCGCCGGCGCCCTGGATCGCGCGGCCCGCGATCAGCCATTGCACGCTGGGTGCCCAGACCGCGATGCCGCTGCCGAGCGCGAACAGCGCCAGACCGGCCAGGATCACCGGCTTGCGCCCGAGGCGGTCTGAAGCCATGCCGAAGGGGATCTGCAGCAGCGCCTGGCTCAGGCCATAGACGCCCATGGCCAGGCCGACCAGCGCAGCGTCGTCGCCGCCGGGATAGCGCTGCGCCTCGAGCGCGAACACCGGCAGCACGATGAAGAGCCCGAGCATGCGCAGGGCGAAGATGAGTGCAAGCGAGACGCTCGCGCGGCGCTCGCTGGCGGTCATGCGGGTGGGATCGGTCTGGATGGCGGACACGGGATGGGTGGCGGACGGTTCGAGCCGCCCGCAACTGATGAGCGGCGAAGCCGCCATTTTCGCTCAAGCGCGCACGGCCCCGGCTGGCAGTGGCCGCGCAGCAAACCGGATCAGGCCAGCTCGGCGCGCATGTGGTCGATCACGGCCTTGTAGTCGGTCTGGCCGAAGATCGCGCTGCCGGCGACGAAGGTGTCGGCACCCGCATTGGCGACGCCGCGGATGTTGGACGCCTTGATGCCGCCGTCGACCTCGAGCCGGATGTCCTTGCCGCAGGCGTCGATGCGCTGGCGCACGGCCTCGATCTTGCGCAGCGCGCTGTCGATGAAGCCCTGGCCGCCGAAGCCCGGGTTGACGCTCATGATCAGGATCAGGTCGATGTCGTCGATCACCCAGTCCAGCACGTCGAGCGGCTCGGCCGGGTTGAACACCAGGCCGGCCTTGACGCCGCGCGCCTTGATCGCCTGGATGCTGCGGTGCACATGGGTGCTGGCGTCGGGGTGGAAGCTGATCAGGTCGGCGCCGGCATCGGCGAAGTCGGCCGCCAGCGCGTCGACCGGGCTGACCATCAGGTGCACGTCGATCGGCGCCGGCGTGCCGTCGGGCTTGAAGGCGTGCTTCTTGAGCGCCTTGCAGACCATCGGGCCGAAGGTCAGGTTGGGGACGTAGTGGTTGTCCATCACGTCGAAATGGATCCAGTCGGCGCCGGCGGCCAGCACATGGCGGACTTCCTCGCCCAGGCGGGCGAAGTCGGCCGAGAGGATGGAGGGGGCGATGCGGTAAGTGCTCATGCGCGCGATTGTGGCAGCTTTGTCCTGATAGCGGCCAGGGGGTGGTCGCCGGCTGGCCATCGGCGAGCGCGAAGCTGGTTAGCATAGGCGCATGCCGCAATACCTATTCGACGTCCAGGTCAAGCCCGAATACCTGTCCGCCCAGTCCTCGCCGATGGAGGATGCCTATGTCTTCGCCTACACGATCACGATCACGAACTCCGGCTCGGTCACGGCGCAGCTGGTCTCGCGCCACTGGGAGATCGAGGATGCCTTCGGCGAGACCCAGGTCGTCGACGGCCTCGGCGTGGTCGGCCACCAGCCCCTGCTCGAGCCGGGACAGGCCTTCCAGTATTCCAGCAGCGCCCGGCTGCACACCGCGATGGGCATCATGAGCGGCCACTATTTCTGCGTCGCGGTCGATGGCCACCGCTTCGAAGTCCCGATCGCGCCCTTCGTGCTCAATGCCTACCCGGCCAGCCATGGCCCGCACTGAGGCCGGGCAGCAGACATGACCCTGTCCCCTGATTCCCTGCCGGCCAGCCGGCGCCCGCTGGGCGAGTTCGAGCTGATCCGTCGCTACTTCGACCGTCCCGGCCCGGCCGCGCCCGGCGTGGTGCTCGGCGTTGGCGACGACTGCGCGCTGCTGCAGCCCGCCGCTGGCCAGCGGCTCGCGATCTCGACCGACATGCTGGTCGAGGGCCGGCATTTCTTCGCCGACGTCGATCCGGCCGCGCTCGGCCACAAGGCGCTCGCGGTCAACCTGAGCGACCTCGCCGCGATGGGCGCCAGGCCGCTCGGCTTCACGCTCGCGCTCGCGCTGCCGCGCTCCGACGAGGCCTGGCTGGCCGGTTTCAGCCGCGGCCTGTTCGAGCTGGCCGACGCGGCCGCCTGCCCGCTGGTCGGCGGCGACACCACCAGGGGACCGCTCAACCTCTGCATCACCGTGTTCGGCCAGGTGCCGCCGGGGCAGGAGCTGCGCCGCAGCGGCGCGGCGGCCGGCGACGAGGTCTGGGTCAGCGGACAGCTGGGCGACGCGAGGCTCGCGCTGGAGGCCCTGCAGGGCGATTGCGAGCTGGCTCCTGAAATGCTGGCGCGCGTGCGCCAGCGGCTCGAGCGCCCGGCACCCCGGCTCGCGCTCGGCCTGGCGCTGCGCGGCATCGCCAGCGCGGCGGCCGACGTCAGCGACGGCCTGTGCGGCGACCTCGGCCATATACTGGAGGCCTCCGGCGTCGGCGCCGAACTCGAGCTCGACGCGCTGGCCGACTCTGCCGCCCTGAGCCAGGACCTCAAGACCCGACCGCAGCCTCAGCAGATGCGCTGCGCACTGGCCGGTGGCGACGACTACGAACTCGTCTTCACCGCGCCGGCCAGCCTGCGCGACGCCGTGCGGCAAGCCGCGCTGGGCGCCGCCACTCCGGTGACGAGGCTGGGCCGCATCACGGCGCAGCCCGGACTGCGCTGGCTCGACCGGGGTGGCCGGCCGCTGGCGCTGGAACTGACCAGCTTCGACCATTTCGCCTGAATTCCCATGAGCACGACCCAGAACGCCAGCCCGCCGCGCGACTCCGCCTCACTGATCCTGCTGCGCGACGGCAGCGAAGGCCTCGAGGTGCTGCTGCTGCGCCGCCACGCCGACACCCGGGTGCTCGGAGGCGTCTACGTCTTTCCGGGCGGCAAGCTCGACCCGCAGGACTGCAGCCCAGACGCCATCGCCTCGCTCGACCTCGATGCCGGAGCGCTGCTCGAGCGCCTGCACGAACCCGGCCTGAGCCCCGAAACCGCCGCCGGCCTGCACATCGCCGCACTGCGCGAGACCCTGGAGGAATGCGGCCTGCTGCTCGCCGAAGGCGCCGATGCCCGGGCGCGCCAGGCGCTGACCGACCGGCAGGCCGCCGGCGAGCCGCTGGCCGACGCCATGGCCGCGCTCGGCCTGCGCTGGCAGGCCAGCGCCGTCATGCCCTGGTCACGCTGGGTCACGCCCGACCACCCGGCTTCCGGCGCGCGCTTCGACACCCGCTTCTTCCTGGCCCGACTGCCCGAGGGACAGCAGGCGCGCCACGACGGCTACGAGGCCACCGAAGCGGTCTGGCTGCGACCGCTCCAGGCGCTCGAGCGCCACGCCGCCCACGAGCTCGACCTGGTGCCGCCCCAGCTCATGAGCCTGGTCCAGCTCTGCCGCCATGCCGATGTCGAAAGCGCCTGGAACGAGGCGCTGGCGGGGCAGCCACCGCGCATCCAGCCCGAGGCCTACGAAGTCGATGGCGAACGCATCCTCTGCTACCCCGGCGACCCGCTGCACAGCATGCCGCAGCGTGCGATGCATGGCCCGACCCGGCTGCGCTGGGCCCAGCGCCGCTTCGAGCCGCTGCGCGGCTTCGACTCCTGGTTCGAATGATCCGCCATTGCGCATGCCACCTGTCCTCAAGCCTTTTCCCCGCCGCGACGACCCCGCTCGTCCCGACCACCGCTTCCTGCTGTCCCGCCTGTCGCACCTGATCGCGCTCGGCTTCGGCTCCGGCCTGAGCCGGATCGCCCCCGGCACCATCGGCACGCTCTGGGCCTGGATCGCCTTCCTGCTGATCGACCGGCTGGCGCAACCCGGCGACCTGGGCTGGGCGCTGCTGATAGTCGCGACGCTGCTGGCGGGCTGGTGGGCGAGCGTCGCGACCGTGCGCCGCACCGGCATCGCCGACCCGGGCTACATCGTGATCGACGAGATCGTCGCCTTCTGGCTGGTGCTCTGGCTGGCCGCGCCGCCCGGCTTCTGGGGCCAGTTCTGGGCCTTCTGGCTGTTCCGCTACTTCGACGCCGCCAAGCCCGGCCCGGTGGCCTGGGCCGACCGCGCCTTCAAGGGCTGGGGCTGGCGCGGCGGCTGGGGCATCATGTTCGACGACCTGGTCGCAGCCGCCTGCACCCTGCTGCTGATCGCGTTCTGGCGCTGGCTCTGAACCCGCCAGCCCACCAGTCATTGCACCGATGAGAACCGACGCCCCCGAAATCCTGGCCCTGTGCGATCAGCTCGCCCAGGCGCTCAAGAGCCGCGGCTGGATGATGGCCAGCGCCGAGAGCTGCACCGGTGGCCTGATCGCCGCCTGCTGCACCGGCTTGAGCGGATCGAGCGAATGGTTCGAGCGCGGCTTCGTCACCTACTCCAACGCCGCCAAGACCGAGCTGCTCGGCGTGCCGGCCCCACTGATCGGAGCGCATGGCGCGGTCAGCGAGGCCGTCGCGCGCGCGATGGCACTGGGCGCGCTGACGCATTCCAAGGCCCAGGTCAGCGTGGCTGTCACCGGCGTCGCCGGCCCCAGTGGCGGCAGCGCGGAAAAACCCGTCGGCACGGTCTGGTTCGGCTGGGCTATCCAAGGCCAGGCCTGGACCGCGCGGCAGCGCTTCGACGGCGACCGGGACGCTGTGCGCTCAGCGACGATCGAGCATGGGCTGCAAGGCTTGCTCGATCGGCTAGCCCAGACAGCCTGCTGACTGCAGCCGAGCGCCACGGCTTGCCAGAGCATGACCAGCTTGGTATGGTGGACGACCATAGGCAAGCCCACCATGCGAAGCATCCCGACCCTGATACTTACTTTGTGCCTGGGCGCATGCGCCTCCATCACAGGCAGCCAAACCCAGCCGGTCTCGGTCACGGCGGTCTGCCAGGGCGAGCTGGTGCGCGATGCCCAATGCACGCTCAGCAACGACAAGGGGAGCTGGGCCCTGCGAGCCCCTGGATCCCTGACCCTGAGCAAATCCTACGCCGATCTTGTCATCAGCTGCCGCAAGGAAGCATCAAGCGGCACCGCATACTTCCAGTCCAAGAACAACGGTGGCGTCTGGGGGAATATCCTGGCTGGCGGCATCATTGGCTTCGCGGTGGATGCCAATAGCGGCGCAGGCTTCGACTATCCGGCCACGATGACGATCGTCATGCACCCACCCTGCCCACGGGACCTGAAAGGAGAACAGCCATGAAGTCACCGATTCCCATTGCACGCCTCGCCACGCTGGCCGCGGCCATCACTGCGGTGGCTCTGCTGCAGGGTTGCGCGACACCCGCGACTCAGCAGGCCATGTCGATCGCCTACGGTGACGTGGCTGCCGCGACCCAAGCTGAACTCAAGGGCGCCTTCGTTGTCAGGAACGTGACGGGAGGCAAGGCCACCAACCCGCTCTGGACCTCGCAGGTCGACAACGCCAGCTTCCAGCAAGCGCTTTCGCAGTCGCTGGCCGTGGCAGGCTATGGCGCCGCACCGGGCCAGGGTGGCCGCTATCAGATCGATGCCGACCTGCAGCAACTCAAGCAGCCCCTGTTTGGCTTGACCTTCGACGTGTTGTCGACCGTGCAGTACACCGTCGAGGGCGCAGGACTGCGCCGCCAGTTCCCTGTGAGCGCAACCGGCACGGCGACGACTTCGGACGCTTTCGTGGCGATTGAACGGCTGCGCATCGCCAACGAGCGGTCGGTCAAGGAAAACATCAAGGAGTTTTTGCGCCAGCTGCCCGCGCAACTGGCGCAGTGATCAACTCTGCGGTCAAGGCAAAGGCCGCAGCGGCTCCGCCGCCGCCAGATGCGGATGCGGGTGCTCCAGCAGGCGGACCACCTCCCTGACGATGCCGGACATCAGCGCCCGGTCGCGGTCAGGATGCTCGGAGAAAAGGACCCGGGTCGCTCCGATGTCGGCATGGTCCGGCTCGTCAGCCCCCTCGGGCGTCACGAAGGCGACCGACAGACCATGGCGCGCCAGCAGCGGTCCGCAGGCGGCCCAGTCGCGCGTCCAGGCCGGCAGCTTCTGGTTGCCGTCCCACAGCGTGCCGACGCTCTCGTAGCACTCCTCGATCTGGCGATGGCCCAGCAGCTGCGCCAGATGGCGCTCCCTGGCGATGCAACTGCGGAAATAGTCCTGGTCGCTGATTCGCATGGCGAACTCCTCCAAGATGATGCTGGAGATGATTGAACGCCCTTGCGCAGCCAGCGTCAAGCCCCGCAGGGCCGGCGCGGTCGCCGCCTGCGAGACACGGCTCAGCCAGGCTCGCCGGCGCGCGCGCCCAGCCGGTCGATCAGCACCGCGCTGGCCTGGTTGAGCCCCACCACCTCGACCGCACAGCCATGGTGGCGCAGCCGCTCGACCAGCTGCTCCAGCGCCGCCACCGCCGTGATGTCCCAGAAATGCGCGCGCGAGACGTCGATGCGCACCGGCCGCTGCTCGACGTCGAGGATGTCGAAAGCCTCCAGGAAGGCGTCGGCCGAGGCGAAGAACACCTGGCCCGACACGCGCCATGTCCGCAGGCCGGTGGCCTCGTCGTCCTCGGCGCTCACCTCGAGCAGGCGGGAGACCTTGACCGCGAACAGCACCCCGCTGAGCAGCACGCCGACCCCGACGCCGGCGGCCAGGTTGTGGGTCGCGACCGTCACGACCACGGTCGCCAGCATCACCGCGCTGGAACTGCGCGGATGGACCACCAGCGCGCGCAGCGACTTCCAGTCGAAGGTCTCGACCGACACCATCACCATGATCGCGACCAGCGCCATCACCGGCACCTGCGACACCCAGGGCTTGAGCAGCACCATCAGCAGCAGCAGGAAGAAGCCCGCGAACAGCGTCGAGAGCCGGCCGCGGCCGCCGTACTTAACATTGCCGACCGCCTGGCCGATCATGCCGCAGCCCGCGATGCCACCGAACAGGCTGGCGCTGACATTGGCCAGGCCCAGGCCCGAGCATTCGCGGTTCTTGTCGCTCGGGGTCTCGGTCATCTCGTCGACCACGCGCGCGGTCAGCACCGACTCCAGCAGGCCGACCATCGCGATCGCCAGCGCCGGCAGCGCGATGATGCGCAGCGTCTCGAGCGAGGCCGGCACCGCGGGCAGTGCGAAGCTCGGCAGCGCTTCGGGCAGCAGGCCCAGGTCGGCCACCGTGGCCAGCGGCAGTCCCAGCGTCGAGCCCAGCAGCGTCAGCGCCACCACGCAGATCAGCGGCGGCGGGATCAGCGTCAAGCCCCGCCAGGGCAGCAGCGGCAGGCCATAGATCAGCGCCAGGCCCAGCGCCAGCATGGCCCAGCCGGCGCCGTTGGCGGCCTGCAGATGCGGCCATTGCGAGGCAAAGATCAGGATCGCCAGCGCGTTGACGAAGCCGGTGCGCACCGAGCTCGAGACGAAGCGCACCAGCACGCCCAGCCGCAGCAGGCCGAACAGCATTTGCACCAGCCCGGCCAGCAGCCCGGCCGCCAGCAGGTATTGCAGCCCGTGCGAGGCGACCAGCGGCGCGGCCACCAGCGCAACCGATCCCGCCGCGGCTGACACCATGGCCGGGCGCCCGCCCGCGAACGCGATCACCAGGCTGATGACGAAGGACGCGAACAGGCCGACCGCCGGATCGACGCCGGCGACGAAGGAGAACGCGATCACCTCGGGGATCAGCGCGAAGGTCGCGACCGCGCCGGCCAGCAGCTCGCGCGGGATGCTGGGCGCCCACTCGGCGCGCAGGCGATGCAGG
>JBDLTM010000102.1:0-7952 GCA_039805805.1 Pseudomonadota bacterium
TGCCGGAGTAGAGCGCCTCCTCGATCTGCTGCGGACAGATGAAGTGGATATGGCTGTCGTGGCCGCCGGCGGTGACGATCATGCCCTCGCCGGCCAGCACCTCGGTGCCGGGGCCGATCACGATGTCGACGCCGGGCTGGACGTCCGGGTTGCCGGCCTTGCCGATCGCGCAGATGCGGCCATCGAGCACGCCGATGTCGGCCTTCACGATACCCCAGTGGTCGACGATCAGCGCGTTGGTGATGACCAGGTCGACCGCGCCCTGGGCGCGCGAGCGCTGGCCCTGGCCCATGCCGTCGCGTATCGTCTTGCCGCCGCCGAACTTGACTTCCTCGCCGTAGCCGAGCGGGCGGCCCTGGGCGTCGCGCAGGCCGCCGCCGGCGGCCAGGGTGTAGTCTCGCTCGACCTCGATCACCAGCTCGGTGTCGGCCAGGCGCACGCGGTCGCCCACGGTGGGGCCGAACATGTCGGCGTAGGCGCGGCGGGAAATGCTTGCCATGTCTGTCCTTGTCCTGTTCTTGTCGCTTGGCCGTTCAGCGG
This sequence comes from Pseudomonadota bacterium, assembly GCA_039805805.1. Taxonomy (GTDB): domain Bacteria; phylum Pseudomonadota; class Gammaproteobacteria; order Burkholderiales; family Burkholderiaceae_C; genus Malikia. The sequence goes on from JBDLTM010000102.1 coordinate 541, forward strand.
GCGTCGAGCGGGCCGTCGGTCAGGCCGCGGAAGCCGATCGCGAAGCGCTCGCCGGCGTAGTCGACCAGCTCGACCGTGCGCTGCTGGCCGGGCTCGAAGCGCACCGCCGTGCCCGACGCGATGTTCAGCCGCATGCCTCGCGCGGCCGCGCGGTCGAAGTCCAGCGCCGCGTTGGTCTCGGCGAAGTGGTAGTGCGAGCCGACCTGGATCGGACGATCGGCGGTGTTCCTGACCACCAGCGTGAGCGTGCGGCGGCCGGGATTGAGGGCATGTTCGCCCTCTTCGAGCAGGTATTCGCCGGGGATCATGGTCGCTGCGCTCACTTGCTGCCAAACCAGACCGCTGCGGCCACGGCCACGCCCGCAGCGACGAAGCCCAGCACGTCGGTGGCGTGCCAGTGCGCGCCGAACAGGGCGTGGCCGTCATGGGCCAGGGCGGCGCTGGATCCCAGCAGGGCAACGCTGGCAAGGAAGGCTGAAGTCAGTCGGGACATGGTGCGCTCTTTCGGTGGTTGAAGGTCTCAGGCAATCGGCTGGTGCACGGTGACGAGCTTGGTGCCGTCGGGGAAGGTGGCCTCGACCTGGATGTCGGGGATCATCTCGGGCACGCCATCCATCACGTCGTCGCGCGAGAGCCAGGTGCGACCCTCGCTCATGAGCTCGGCCACGGTCTTGCCGTCGCGCGCACCCTCCATCACGGCGGCGGTGATCAGCGCGACCGCCTCGGGGTAGTTGAGCTTGAGGCCGCGCGCGCGCCGGCGCTCGGCCAGCAGGGCAGCGGTGAAGATCAGCAGCTTGTCTTTTTCACGCGGTGTCAGGTCCATGGCCTGAAACAGCAAATGCCGTGCCAGCACGCGCCAGGCACGAAAGCTGCACGGCAGGCGGGGTGAACAATGCACCGAATGACTTGCAAGACAATCCGGCCGCGACGCAGCGCATCGTCAAGGTCAGGCGCGACTACAACCGCTGGGTCGCCAGCGAGACGCTGGAGGACTACGCGCTGCGCTACACGCCGAGGCGCGCGCGCATGTCATCCCAACTGCTGGTTGCCAACACCGCCTTCGGCGTCGCGTCCTTCCTGGTGCTGGAGGCGATCGGTGCCACCTTGCTGCTGCAGTACGGCTTCATCAACGCCTTCTGGGCCATCCTGGCGACCGGGCTGCTGATCTGCCTGGCCGGGCTGCCGATCAGCGTCTATGCCGCGCGCCACGGCGTCGACATGGACCTGCTGACGCGCGGCGCCGGATTCGGCTATCTGGGCTCGACGCTGACCTCGCTGCTCTATGCCTCGTTCACCTTCATCTTCTTCGCGCTCGAGGCGGCCGTCATGGCCTACGCGCTCGAGCTGGCACTGGGCATCCCGCCGGCCTGGGGCTACCTGGTCTGCGCACTGGTGGTGATCCCGCTGGTGCTGCACGGCATGGCCGCGATCAGCCGCTTCCAGGTCTGGACCCAGCCGCTCTGGCTGCTGTTGCTGCTGCTGCCCTATGGCGCGGTCTGGCTGCTCGAGCCTGGTGCATGGCAGCAGCTGGTGCACTACCCTGGTGAATCAGGAGCTGGCCGGCATTTCGACTGGCACCTGTTTGGTGCCGCCCTCACCGTCGGCGCCGCGCTGATCACGCAGATGGGCGAGCAGGCCGACTATCTGCGCTTCATGCCCCCTGCCGAGCCCGGGCGTCGCGTGCGCTGGTGGCTGGCGGTGTTCACCGGCGGGCCGGGCTGGGTGCTGCCCGGGGTGCTCAAGATGCTCGGCGGCATGCTGCTGGCCTGGCTGGCGCTGTCGCAGAGCATCACGCCCGAGCGCGCGGTCGATCCGAACCAGATGTACCTGCTGGCCTGGGAGACGCTGCTGCCCTACTCCTGGGCGGTCTGGGCCACCGTGCTGCTGGTGGTGGTGTCCCAGCTCAAGATCAATGTCACCAACGCCTACGCCGGCTCGCTGGCCTGGAGCAACTTCTTCTCGCGGCTGACCCACAGCCATCCGGGCCGGGTGGTCTGGGTGGTGTTCAATGCGGGAATCGCGCTGCTGCTGATGGAGATGGAGCTGTTCCAGGCGCTAGGCGACGTGCTGGGGCTGTACGCCAACCTGGCGATAGCCTGGATCATGACCGTGGTGGCCGACCTGGTGATCAACAAGCCGCTGGGCTGGTCGCCGCCGGGCATCGAGTTCCGCCGCGCCCATCTGTACGACATCAACCCGGTCGGTGTCGGCGCCATGGGACTGGCGTCCCTGCTGTCGATGAGCGCCCACCTGGGCCTGTTCGGCCCTGGCCCGCAGGCCTTCTCGGCGCTGATCGCGACCGGCGCCGCGCTGATCGTGTCGCCGCTGATCGCCTGGGCCACCCGGGGCCGCTACTACCTGGCGCGCCAGCCCGAGACCCGCGCTGCCTCAGATGGCCAGCCAGGCTGCGGCCAGGCTTGCACGGGCGGCGCTGCCTGCCAGCCGTCGAGCTGCGACCAGGCGAGATCCGGGCTGCTGCGCTGCGTGATCTGCGAACGCGACTACGAGGCGCCCGATACCGCGCACTGCCCGGCCTACCAGGGGTCGATCTGCTCGCTGTGCTGCACGCTCGATGCCCGATGCGGCGACCGCTGCCGACCGCAGGCCCTGCTGGCGGTGCAATGGAGCTCGGCCCTGCGGCGACTGACGCCACGCCAGTTCTGGCCCTACCTGGACGGCGGCCTCGCGCACTACCTGCTGCTGATGCTGGTCGTCGCACTGCTGCTGGCCGGCCTGCTGGGGCTGCTGTACCGGCAGGAAGCCAGCGGGCTGGCCAGCCTGCCGGCGACTTCCGATTCGCTCGCGGCGCTCGGGCAGGCCTTGCGCAGCGGCTATGCCAGGGTCTACGTCGCCCTGCTGCTGGCCTTCGGCGTCGTCGCCTGGTGGCTGGTGCTGACGCACAGGAGCCGGGCCGTGGCGCAGGAGGAATCGAACCGCCAGACCGGCCTGCTGCTGCAGGAGATCGAGTCGCACCGCCGCACCGACCTGCAGTTGTAGCAGGCGCGCCAAGTCGCCGAGGCCGCGCGCGCCCAAGCCGACCAGGCCAACCAGGCCAAGACGCGCTACATCAGCAACATCAGCCACGAGCTGCGCACCCCGCTCAACAGCATCCTGGGCTATGCGCAGCTGCTGCAGCAGGACGGCGAGCTCGGCCCAGAGCGCGCGCATGCGATCCGCGTCATCCTGCGCGGCGGCGAGCATCTGCTTTCGCTGATCGAGGGCACGCTCGACATCGCGCGCATCGAGTCCGGCAAGCTCGCGCTGCAGCAGGGACCAGTCGACCTGCGCGCGCTGCTGCAGGAGGTCACGCAGATGTTCGAGCTCCAGGCAGCGGCAAAGGGACTGCGCTTCGGCTTCGACGGCCCCGAGTTCTGGCCCAAGGCGGCTCGCACTGACGAGAAGCGGCTGCGCCAGATCCTGATCAATCTGCTGGGCAACGCGGTCAAGTTCACGGCGCGCGGCGAGGTCAGGCTGGTGCTGCGCTATGCGCGCCAGATGGCGACCTTCGAGATCGTCGACACCGGACCCGGTATCGCCCCGGCCGAACTGCAGCGCATCTTCGAGCCCTTCGCGCGGGCGTCGAGCGCGGCCAGCAACGCCACGCCGGGTTCGGGCCTGGGCCTGACGATCGCGCGCATGCTGGCCGAACTGATGGGCGGCGAGCTTGGCGCCAGCAGCGAGCCCGGGGTCGGCACCACCTTCCGCCTGCGACTGTTCCTGCCCGAGCTCAATGCCGTACCGGCGAGCAGCGGACGGCCATTGGCGACCTCGCTGGCCGAAGTGATCGGCTACGAAGGCCCGCGCCGACACCTGCTGGTGGTGGACAACGAGGAGGCTGACCGCCAGCTGCTGCGGCGCTGGCTGGAGCCGCTGGGCTTCGAGGTCAGCCAGGCCACCCATGGCGAGGACGCGCTGCGCCAGCTCGAGGCCGGCCTGCGCCCCGACGTGATCTGCATGGACCTGGCCATGCCAGGCATGGACGGCTGGGAAACGCTGCGCCGCATCCAGGCGCTGCTCCTGCTGCCGGCGCCGGCGCTGGCGGTGGTGTCGGCCAATGCCTTTGACCGCGGGCTCGACAACGATGTCGGCCTGCCACCCGAGGACTTCCTGGTCAAGCCGGTACGGCGCGAGGATCTGCTGCACTGGCTGCAGCTCAGGCTGTGCCTGCGCTGGCGCCATCTGGCCAACACGCAGGCGCCGGCTTCGGTCGAAACGGGCAATGCGGCGCCTGCCAGCGCCTTGCAGCAGGCAGGCAGCCTGCCGCCCGAGGCGGTCGAAGCCCTGCTCGACCTGGCCCGGCTCGGCTACTACCGCGGCTTCGTCAAGCGCGCCGAGGCGCTGCAGGCCAGCCATCCGGGCTGCGCGCAATGGCTGGGCCAGCTGCAGGCGCTGGCGCGCGAATTCCGCTTCGAATCGATAGTCGCCGCGCTCGAGCCGCGCGGCAGGACGGGAGAGAACCCTTGAGACACAACGACCTGAACCCCGCGCAGGACGACGCCGTCGTGCTGATCGTCGACGACATGCCCGACAACATCGCGCCGCTGCACGACGCGCTCGACGATGCCGGCTACACGGTGCTGGTCGCGCTCGACGGCGAGTCGGCGCTGGCGCGCGCGGCCCAGGCCCAGCCCGACGTGATCCTGCTCGACGCCCTGATGCCGGGGCTGGACGGCTTCGAGGTCGCGCGCCGGCTCAAGGCCGATCCGAACCTGGCCCGGATCCCGATCCTGTTCATGACCGGGCTGACCGAGACCGAGCACCTGGTCGCCGCGCTGGCCGCCGGCGGCGTCGACTACGTGACCAAGCCGGTCAAGCCGGTCGAGGTGATCGCGCGCATGGGCGTGCACCTCAGGAGCGCGCGCCAGGCCAGGCAGGGCGCACTGGAGCGCCAGCAGGCGCGCAACGCGCTCGACGCCTTCGGCTACGCGACCATCACGGTGCGCGCGCGCGACGGCCGCCTGATGTGGCAGACCCCGCTGGCGCGCGAGCTGCTGCGGCGCCACTGCGGCACCGAGGCACCGCTCACGCCCGAGCCGGTGCTGCACTGGCTGCGCCGCCACCTGCCCGAGGCGCAGCGCCAGCTCGAGCCGCCGCGGCTGCACCTCGACGGCGACCAGGGCCGGCTCACCTTCAGGCTGCACCGTCGCCTGGACGAGGAGGAAAGCTCGGACGACAGCCCCGAGGGCGAATGGCTGATCGTGATGGAGGAAAGCTCGGACGGCAGCGCGATCGAGGCGCTGGCCACGGCATTCGGCCTGACCGCGCGCGAGGCCGAGGTGCTGTACTGGGTCGCGCAGGGCAAGATCAACCGCGACATCGCCGACATCCTGGGCGCCAGCCCGGCGACGGTCAAGAAGCACCTCGAGCGCATCCACGCCAAGCTCGGCGTCGAGACCCGCACCGCAGCCGCCGCGATGGCGGTGAACCGAGTGCGGGCGCTGCAGCGATAAGTAGGAACAGTCCTGGCGCAAGCACGAGGTCTGCGCCGGGTAGCGCTGGCTGCCGATTTGCCGGCCGCGTAGCGGACGGATGAGGCAGACAGCGCTACCCGGTGCAGACCGCTCCATCACTGGCAGCCGATTTCAGCATCAACCGGCCCGGACCTCTGCGCTGTGCCAGCAGTCAGATCGCCACCAGCTGCCTAATTCCTTTCTCGGGCATCTCGGCGCCCGGGCCGCTGGCGATGACCTCGCCGCGCTCCATCACCAGGTAGCGGTCGGCCAGTTCCTCGGCGAAGTCGTAGTACTGCTCGACCAGCACGATGGCCATCGGCTCGCCGTTCAGGCCCTCCTTAGCCAGTTTTTTCAGCACCTTGCCGATGTCCTTGATGATGTTGGGCTGTATGCCCTCGGTCGGCTCGTCGAGCACCAGCAGCTTCGGGCACGGCGCCAGGGCGCGCGCGATCGCCAGCTGCTGCTGCTGGCCGCCCGATAGATCGCCGCCGCGGCGTCCCAGCATCTGCTTGAGGACCGGGAACAGCTCGAACAGCTGGGGCGGGATCGGGGTGCCGGCCTTCTGGGTCGCCAGTCCCATCAGCAGGTTCTCGTGCACGGTCAGGCGCGCGAAGATCTCGCGCCCCTGCGGCACGAAGCCGATGCCGGCTCGCGCGCGCTCGTAGGGCGTGGTCTTCTCGATGGTCTTGCCGTCGAAGACGATCTGGCCCGAGCGCGTCGGCACCAGGCCCATGAGCGACTTCATCAGCGTGGTCTTGCCGACGCCGTTGCGTCCGAGCACGACGGTGATCTCGCCGGCCCGGGCTTCCAGGTCGACGCCGCGCAGGATGTGCGAGCCGCCGTAGTACTGGTGGAGTTGTTCGATCTGCAGCATCTCGTTTCCTTCTTCAGCGGCCCAGGTAGACCTCGATCACCCGCTCATCGGCCTGAACCTGGTCCAGCGTGCCCTCGGCCAGCACCGACCCGTCGCACAGCACGGTGACCTTCTCGCTGATGGCGCGGATGAAGCTCATGTCGTGCTCGACCACCATCAGGCTGTGCCTGCCCTTCAGGCTCAGGAACAGCTCGGCGGTGCGCGCGGTCTCCTCGTCGGTCATGCCCGCGACCGGCTCGTCGAGCAGCAGCAGCTTCGGCTCCTGCATCAGCAGCATGCCGATCTCGAGCCACTGCTTCTGGCCGTGGCTCAGGTCGCCGGATCGGCGGGTCACGGCATCCTTCAGATGGATGGTCTGCAGCACCTCGGCCAGCCGGTCCTTCTGCTCGCCGCTGAGGCCGAACTTCATGCTGGGCCAGACACCCTTGTGCGTGGCGAGCGCGAGCTCCAGGTTCTCGAACACGCTGAGCTCCTCGAACACGGTCGGCTTCTGGAACTTGCGGCCTATGCCCAGCGCCGCGATCTCGGGCTCCTTGTAGCGCAGCAGGTCTATGGTCGAGCCGAAGAACACCGTGCCTGAATCAGGCCTTGTCTTGCCGGTGATGATGTCCATCATCGTCGTCTTGCCTGCGCCGTTGGGACCGATGATGCAGCGCAGCTCGCCCGGCGCGATGTCCAGGTTCAGGCCGTTGATCGCCTTGAAGCCGTCGAAGCTCACGTGCACGTCCTCCAGGTAGAGGATGCGGCCGTGGGTGACGTCCACCTCGCCCGGCACCACCGGCCGCGCAAAGCCGGCCGCGCGACCGCCAGACTCGGTCCTGCCCTGGGCTTTCTCGGCCAGGACGCGCTCGTAGCGCTGCGCGCCAGCTTCCATCAGGTCGGGCGTCATGCTGCGCCTCCTTTCTTCTTGATCCGCAGTTTCTGCACCAGTCCCACCACGCCCTGCGGCAGGTAAAGCGTCACGACGATGAACAGCGCGCCCAGGAAGTAGAGCCAGAACTCGGGGAAGGCCACGGTCAGCCAGCTCTTGGCGCCGTTGACCAGGAAGGCGCCCACGATCGGGCCGACCAGCGAGGCGCGCCCGC
>JBDLTM010000103.1:0-7907 GCA_039805805.1 Pseudomonadota bacterium
GCGCGCGCCTTCCTGTTCAACAGCCGCGACCCTGAAGACTCGGTGCGCAAGGCGGCCGAGACTGCGGTGCGCGAGGTGGTGGGCAAGATGAGGATGGATGCGGCGCTCGCCGACGAGCGAGACCAGATCGGCCCGCGCGTCCGCAGCTTGATGCAGGTGATCCTGGACCGCTACCAGCTCGGCATCGAGGTGGTGGGCATCAACCTGCAGCAGGGTGGCGTACGACCGCCGCTCGAGGTCCAGGCCGCCTTCGACGACGTGCTCAAGGCCGGCCAGGAGCGCGAGCGCGCCAAGAACGAGGCCGAGGCCTACGCCAACGAGGTCGTGCCACGCGCCAAGGGCGCGGCATCGCGGCTGCTCGAGGAAGCCAATGGTTACAAGGCGCGCATCGTCGCCCAGGCCGAGGGTGACGCGCAGCGCTTCAGGCTGGTGCAGGCCGAATACGCCAAGGCACCGCAGGTCACGCGCGACCGCATGTACCTCGAAGCGATGCAGCAGATCTATGGCAACGTGACCAAGGTGCTGGTCGACAGCAAGCAGGGCTCCAACATGCTCTACCTGCCGCTGGACAAGATCATGCAGCTCAGCGCCCAGGGCGATACTGGCCAGCAGGCGGCCGCCCAGCCATCTGCTGGCGCGACCGAAAGCCGGCCCGCCAGCGGTCCCAATTCCGCCAGCTTGCGCAGCCGTGACAGCGAGCGATCGCGCGATCGCGATTCGCGCTGACCGTCTGTGAGGAACAGAACATGAACAGAATTGGATTCATCCTCACGTCGCTGCTGGTGGCGCTCGCGCTGGCCAGCTCCATGCTCTTCGTCGTCGACCAGCGCCAGTTCGGCGTCGTCTACGCGCTGGGCCAGATCAAGAGCGTCATCACCGAGCCCGGCCTGCATGTCAAGCTGCCGCCGCCGTTCCAGAACGTCTCCTACATCGACAAGCGCCTGCTCACGCTCAAGAGCAGCGACACCGAGCCGACGCTGACCGCCGAGAAGCAGCGTGTCGTGATCGATTGGTACGTGCGCTGGCGCATCTCCGACCCGCAGGCCTATATCCGCAACGTCGGCCTGGACGAACGCGCCGGCGCCGAGCAGCTCAAGCGCGTCGTGCGCAACAGTTTCCAGCAGGAAGTCAACAAGCGCACCGTCAAGGAGCTGCTTTCGATCCAGCGCGAGCAGTTGATGAATGATGTCAAGCGCGAAGTGCTGGCATCCGTGCGTGGCGCCGACAAGCCCTGGGGCATGGACGTCGTCGACGTCAGGATCTCGCGCATCGATTACGCCGAGACCATCACCAAGTCGGTCTACGACCGCATGGAGGCCGAGCGCAAGCGGGTGGCCAACGAGCTGCGCTCGACCGGATTCGCCGAGGGCGAGAAGATCCGCGCCGACGCGGACCGCCAGCGCGAAGTGCTGCTCGCCCAGGCTTTCCGGGACGCGCAGAAGATCAAGGGCCAGGGAGATGCCGAGGCTTCGCGCCTCTATGCCCAGTCCTTCGGCCAGGATCCGGCCTTTGCCCAGTTCTATCGCAGCCTGGAGGCCTACAAGGCCAGTTTCGCTAACAAGTCCGACCTGCTGGTGCTGGACCCGAGCAGCGAATTCTTCAAGGCGATGAAGTCCAGCGGCGCTGCTGCCGGCAAGCGCTGAGCCACGGTCTGGCCGCTTTTTTACCGGGTGGCAGCCGCGACCCGGTAAAATCCACTTTTTAACAGCCTCCGATAACCCCATGTCCGCCTGGCTCTTGCCGGATCAAATCGCCGACGTCCTGCCCTCAGAGGCGCGGCAGATCGAAGACCTGCGCCGCGCGCTGCTCGACAGCGCTCGCTGCTATGGTTATGAGCTCGTCATACCGCCGATGGTCGAGCACCTCGACTCCCTGCTCACCGGCACCGGAGAGGCACTCGGCCTGCAGACCTTCAAGCTGGTCGACCAGCTGTCCGGGCGCTCGCTCGGCCTGCGCGCCGACACCACGCCCCAGGTCGCGCGCATCGACGCCCACCTGCTCAATCGCCATGGCGTCACCCGGCTCTGCTATTGCGGCCCGGTGCTGCATGCGCGGGTCGACCGTCCGCATGGCACCCGCGAGCCGCTGCAGCTGGGTGCCGAGATCTACGGCCATGCCGGCCTGGAGGCCGACCTCGAGGTGATCGAGCTGGCGCAAGCCAGCTTGCGCGCAGCCGGGCTGGAGCAGCAGATGCTGGACCTGGGCGACGTGCGAATAATCGACTCGGTGCTCGCTGGGCAGTCACTCGCTCCCGAGCGCGTGGCACTCATCCATGCCGCGCTGGCGGCCAAGGACAGCGCCGAGCTGCGCAGCCTCAGCCGCGACCTGGCACCCGATGTGCGCGACAGCCTGCTGGCCTTGCCCGGCCTCTACGGCGACGTCTCGGTGCTGGACGAGGCCGCCCGCCGGCTGCGCCCCAGCGATCTGCTCGCTCGCGCGCTGGGCGACCTGCGCTGGCTGGCCAGCCAGCTCGAGGGCGCCAGCCTGTCGTTCGACCTCGCCGACCTGCGCGGCTACGCCTACTACACCGGCGTGCGCTTCTCGCTCTTCGGCGGCCGTGACGGCAGCCTGAGCGAGCTGGTGCGCGGCGGCCGCTACGACGAGGTCGGGGCCGTCTTCGGACGCAAGCGTCCGGCAGTCGGCTTCAGCCTCGACCTGAAGGAACTGGTGGCGGCTACTGTCACCCCGGCGCCGCAGCCGGCCATCCGTGCCCCCTGGGGAGCGGAGCCTGGTCTGCGTGCCGCCATCGCCTCGCTGCGCGCGGCGGGCGAAACCGTGGTCTGCGTCCTGCCGGGCCATGAACATGAGGTGGACGAGTTCCACTGCAACCGCGCGCTCGTCGCGCAAGACGGCGCGTGGGTGGTGCAGCCCCTGGAAGCCTGACCCCGCCAAGAAGAAAACGGTATCCCTATGAGCGAAAACAATTTCAAGGCCCAGCCCGGGCGCAACGTCGTGGTCGTCGGCACCCAGTGGGGTGATGAGGGCAAGGGCAAGCTGGTCGACTGGCTGACCGAGACCGCCAAGGGCGTGGTGCGCTTCCAGGGCGGTCACAACGCTGGCCACACCCTGGTCATCAACGGCGTCAAGACCGCGCTGCACCTGATCCCCAGCGGCATCATGCGCGCCGGCGTCAAGTGCTACATCGGCAACGGCGTGGTGCTTTCCGTGACCAAGCTGCTCGAGGAGATCGCAGGCCTCGAGAAGGCTGGGGTCGAGGTCAGGTCGCGCCTGCGCATCAGCGAGGCCTGCCCGCTGATCCTGCCCTTCCACGCCGCGATCGACATCGCGCGCGAGGCCGCCAAGGTCAAGGCAGGCGCCGAGAAGATCGGCACCACCGGCCGCGGCATCGGTCCGGCCTACGAGGACAAGATCGCTCGCCGCGCGCTGCGGGTACAGGACCTCAAGCACCCCGAGCGCTTCGCCGCCAAGCTGCGCGAGCTGCTGGCGCTGCACAACCATGCCCTGACCACCTACCTCGGCAGCGCCGAGATGGTCTGGGACGCCGCGCTGGCCCCCTTCATGAAGGACGGCCAGATCCAGTTCGATCCGGTCTACCAGCAGGCCATGGAGCAGGCCGAGGAAATCCGCCCGATGATGGCCGATGTCTCGCGCGAGCTGAACGAGGCGCACAAGGCCGGCATCAACCTGCTGTTCGAGGGCGCGCAGGGCACGCTGCTCGACGTCGACCACGGCACCTACCCCTTCGTGACCTCGAGCAACTGCGTGGCCGGCAACGCGGCTGCCGGTGCCGGCGTCGGCCCGGGCCTGCTGCACTACGTGCTCGGCATCACCAAGGCCTACTGCACCCGCGTCGGCGGCGGTCCGTTCCCGACCGAGCTCGAGTGGGAAAAGGAAGGCAACCCCGGCTATCACATGGCCACCGTCGGTGCCGAGCGCGGCACCACCACCGGCCGCTCGCGCCGCTGCGGCTGGTTCGACGCCGCGCTGCTCAAGCGCTCGGCCCAGGTCAACGGCCTGTCGGGACTGTGCATCACCAAGCTCGACGTGCTCGACGGCCTGACCGAGCTCAAGCTCTGCGTCGGCTACGAGCTCGATGGCGAGCAGATCGACCTGCTGCCGATGGGCGCCGACGAGATCGCGCGCTGCAAGCCGGTCTACGAGACGCTGCCGGGCTGGACCGAGAGCTCGGTCGGCGCGACCCGCTACGAGGACCTGCCGGCCAACGCCCAGGCCTATCTGCGTCGCATCGAACAGGTGACCGGCGTGCCCATCCATGTCGTGTCGACAAGCCCGGACCGCGACCACACCATCCTGCTGCAGCACCCCTACGCAGCCTGATGGCAAACGACAAGGCGGCCTGCGGGCCGCTTTTTTTCATCCCTTTCGGGTCCGGTCAACCGGGCACGAGCAAGCCCATGCGGGACTGATATGCTGAGCGAAGATGGCAAGCACCTCCATGTCAGCTACGACGAATACCACCGGCTGATCGAGCTGCTCGCTCAGCAGGTGCATGCCTCTGGCTGGAAGTTCGACACCATCCTGTGCCTGGCGCGCGGAGGCCTGCGGCCGGGCGACATCCTGTCGCGCGTCTTCGACCTGCCGCTGGCGATCATGTCGACGAGCTCCTACCGCGCCGGGAGCGGCACGGTGCAGGGTCAGCTCGACATCGCGCGCTGCATCACGATGCCCAGGGGCGAGATCGCCGGACGCGTGCTGCTGGTCGACGACCTGGCCGACTCCGGCCATACGCTGCGCTCGGTGGTCGAGCTGCTGCGCCGCAGCTATCCCACGATCAGCGAGCTGCGCAGCGCAGTGATCTGGACCAAGGCCTGCTCGGTGTTCCAGCCCGACTATTCGGTCGAGTTCCTGCCTACCAATCCCTGGATCCACCAGCCCTTCGAGGCCTACGACAGCCTGCGCCCGCAGGACCTGCTGGCGCTCCAGCAGGAGGACTGATCCAAACCATCATGCGACCCGACACCGACCTGATCCATCACGGTTATCGGCCTCCGGCCGACTTCGAGTCCCCGGCGCCCGGGGTGTTCAAGGCATCGACCGTGTTCTTCCCAGACGTGGCCGCGCTGCGCGCGCGCGACTGGAAGGACAAGTCGGCCTACACCTACGGCCTGCATGGAACGCCGACCACCTTCACGCTGGAGGAGCGCGTCGCCTCGCTGGAGGGCGGCTCCCATTGCGTGCTGGCGCCCAGCGGGCTGGCGGCCATCACGCTGGTCGACATGGCCCTGCTGCGCGCCGGCGACGAGCTGCTGCTGCCGAACAATGCCTACGGGCCCGGCAAGTCCTTCGCGCAGTCCGATCTGGCCGGCTGGGGCATCCGCACCCGCTATTACGATCCGATGGACCCGGCCGACCTGGCGGCGAGGATAGGGCCTGCGACCCGCCTGGTATGGCTGGAGGCCGCGGGCTCTATCACGCTCGAGTTCCCGGACCTGCCCGCCTTGACGGCCGTCGTGGCTGCAGCGAGCGAGGGCAGGGCGCGTCCGATCCTGAGCGCGCTCGACAACACCTGGGGCGCCGGCGTGGCCTTCTGCGGCTTCGAGCTCGGGGCCGACATCGTGATGCAGGCGCTGACCAAGTACCCCAGCGGCGGCGGCGATGTCCTGATGGGGTCGGTCGTCACGCGCGACGCTGCGCTGCACCGCCAGCTGCTGCTGACGCACATGAGGCTGGGCCTGGGCGTCGGCGCCAACGACGCCGAGCTGGTGCTGCGCAGCCTGCCCTCGATTGCATTGCGCTACCAGGCGCAGGACCGCACAGCGCGCGAGCTGGCCGGCTGGATGGCGGCGCAGGCTGGCGTCAAGCAGGCGCTGCATCCGGCCCTGCCGGGCTCGTCCGGCCACGAGACCTGGAAGCGAGATGCCCGCGGCGCGGCGAGCCTGTTCTCGGTCGTGTTCGAAGACGGCATCGCGCCGGAGCGGGTCGTCGCCTTCTGCGACGCACTCGGGCTGTTCCGGCTCGGCTACAGCTGGGCCGGCCCGGTCAGCCTCTGCGTGCCCTACCAGCGCGCCGAGATGCAGGGACGCGACTGGCCGCATGCCCATGGCCCGGTGCGCTTCGCGGTCGGGCTGGAGGCGGTCGAGGACCTGCGTACCGACCTGGCGCAGGCCCTGCGCGTGCTCAACGCCTGATCGGCGAGCGCGCTCAGGGCTTGAGCAGCCGGCTCAGCTCCGGCCAGACGTTGTCGAGCATCCTGGGCTGGGCCGCCTCGTTCGGGTGGATGCGGTCGGCCTGAAACAGCGCGATCGGATTCGGGCCATCGGCGACTCCGGCGAGGAAGAACGGCAGCAGCGCTGCCTGTTCCGCCCTGGCCACTTCGGCATAGACGCGCCTGAACTGCTCGGCATGCTGGCGGCCGTAGTTGGGCGGGATCTGCATGCCCAGCAGCAGCACGCGCGCGCCGGCCTCGCGCGCCATCCGCACCATGGCAGCCAGGTTCTCGCGCGTCAAGTCCAGCGGCAGGCCGCGCAGGGCGTCGTTGCCGCCAAGCTCGATCACGACCAGGGCCGGGCTGTGTTGTTTGAGAAGAGCCGGCAGGCGAGAACGCCCGCCCGAGGTGGTGTCGCCGCTGATGCTGGCGTTGACGACCTGCCAGCCTGGCCGCTGCTGCTCGAGGCGGCGCTGCAGCAGCGCGACCCAGCCGCTGTCGCGCTGCAGGCCGTATTCGGCGCTGAGCGAGTCGCCGACGACCAGCAGCCGCCTTGGCTGCGCCGCCAGCGTGGGCAGGGCGACACATGTCCCTGCCAGCAGCGCGAGACCCAGGCTCGAGTTAAAGTGTCTGCGGTTCAACCGGGAAAGCATCATGTCAGATCTCATCCTTGCCGTGCAGCGCCTGTCCAAGTCCGTGACCGACAGCAGCGGCACGCTCGACATTTTGCGCGATGTCGCCTTCGAGCTGCGGCGCGGCGAGACGGTCGCCATCGTCGGCGCATCGGGTTCGGGCAAGAGCACGCTGCTGTCCATCCTGGCCGGGCTCGACACGCCGACTTCGGGGCGGGTGCTGCTGGCCGGGCAGGACCTGTTCGCGCTGAATGAGGACGAGCGCGCCGCGCTGCGCGCGCGCCAGGTCGGCTTCGTGTTCCAGAGCTTCCAGCTGCTGGCCAACCTGAGTGCGCTCGAGAACGTGATGCTGCCGCTCGAGCTGGCAGGCCGGTCGGACGCGCGCGCCGCCGCCACCCGCATGCTCGAGCGTGTCGGCCTGGGACAGCGGCTCGGCCACTATCCGCGCCTGCTCTCGGGAGGCGAGCAGCAGCGCGTCGCGCTCGCGCGCGCCTTCGTCGTCGAGCCCGCGCTGCTGCTGGCCGACGAGCCGACCGGCAGCCTGGACTTCGCGACCGGCGCGAAGGTGATGGAGCTGATGTTCGAGCTCAACCGCGAGCAGGGCACGACGCTGGTGCTGGTCACGCACGACCGCGAGATCGCGCGGCGCTGCGAACGCCGCATCGCGATCGAGGCCGGGCGCGCGACCGAGCAGGACGCGCTGGCGGCCTGAGGCGCAGGCAACGCTGCGCATCCCGGCGCCAGGCCCGATAATCGGGGCATGTCCTCCCCCAAAGTATTGTTCGGCTTCCACGCCGTCGGCGTCCGCCTGAAGACCGCGCCGCAGTCCATCATCGAGATCTACTACGAGTCGAGCCGGCGCGATGCGCGCATGCGGCAGTTCATCGAGCGCGCCAAGGAGGCCGGCGCACGCCTGATCGAGGCCGACAGCCTTCGCATCGCCAAGCTCTGCGGCAGCCATGGCCACCAGGGCGTCGCCGCGCGCGTCAACGAGGTCGAGCAGGTGCGCTCGCTCGACGACCTGCTCGACCAGCTCGAAGCCGACGGCATCGCGCCGCTGTTGCTCGTGCTCGACGGCGTGACCGATCCGCACAACCTGGGTGCCTGCCTGCGCGTGGCCGACGGCGCCGGCGCGCACGCGGTGATCG
>JBDLTM010000104.1:0-7900 GCA_039805805.1 Pseudomonadota bacterium
ACCGTCAACAACGAGGAAGCCGCCGCCGCGGTGCCGCATATCCGCGAGCAGCTCGACCGCATGGGCATCATGGTGCCGCTGATCGGCGACTTCCACTACAACGGCCACAAGCTGCTGACCGAGTTTCCCGCGATGGCGCAGGCGCTCTCGAAGTACCGGATCAACCCCGGCAACGTCGGCAAGG
Organism: Pseudomonadota bacterium; assembly: GCA_039805805.1. Classification (GTDB taxonomy): domain Bacteria; phylum Pseudomonadota; class Gammaproteobacteria; order Burkholderiales; family Burkholderiaceae_C; genus Malikia. Next base: position 185 of record JBDLTM010000104.1, read on the forward strand.
GCGACAAGAAGGACAGGCAGTTCGCACAGATGGTCGAGGCCGCCGTGCGCTGGAACAAGCCGGTTCGGATTGGCGTCAACTGGGGCAGCCTGGACCAGGAGCTGCTTGCCAGCATGATGGACGAGAACGCCCGCCGCGCCCAGCCATGGGACGGCAAGCAGGTGATGTACGAGGCGCTGATCGCCTCCGCGCTCGGCTCGGCCGCCCGCGCCGAGGAGCTCGGCCTGGCGCCCGAGAACATCGTGCTGTCTTGCAAGGTCAGCGGCGTGCAGGACCTGATCGCGGTCTACCAGCAGCTCAGTGCGCGCTGCGACTATCCGCTGCACCTGGGCTTGACCGAGGCCGGCATGGGCACCAAGGGCACGGTCGCTTCGGCAGCCGCCTTGTCGGTGCTGCTGCAGCAGGGCATAGGCGACACGATCCGCGTCTCGCTCACGCCCCAGCCGGGCGAGGCGCGCACGCAGGAGGTGGTGGTCGCGATGGAGATCCTGCAGGCGCTGGGACTGCGCAGCTTCGTGCCCAGCGTGACGGCCTGCCCGGGTTGCGGCCGCACCACCAGCACCACCTTCCAGGAGTTGGCCAAGCAGATCGACGATTACCTGCGCAGCTCGATGCCGGCCTGGCGCGAGCGCTACCCCGGCGTCGAGAGCCTCAAGGTCGCGGTGATGGGCTGCATCGTCAACGGCCCGGGCGAGAGCAAGCATGCCGACATCGGCATCAGCCTGCCCGGCACCGGAGAGGCGCCCGCGGCACCGGTCTACATCGACGGCGAGAAGGCGATGACGCTGCGCGGCGAGGGCATCGCCACCGAATTCCAGCAGGTCGTCGAGCAGTACATCGAGAAGAAATTCGGCGCTTCGGCCTGAACCGGCCCAAGCGAGCAAGTCTAGACAAAGCAGAGCTACATGGCAGAAAAACTGAGTGCCGTCAAAGGCATGAACGACATCGCAGCGCCCGAGTCGGCGCATTGGGAATGGCTCGAGGACAAGGTCCGCGGCCTGATGGCTCGCTATGGCTACCGCAACGTGCGCACGCCCATCGTCGAGCCGACCGCGCTGTTCGTGCGCGGCCTGGGCGAGGTGACCGACATCGTCGAGAAGGAGATGTACTCCTTCGAGGACCGGCTCAACGGCGAGCAGCTCACGCTTCGGCCCGAGGGCACGGCCGGCGTGGTGCGCGCCGTGGTCGAGAGCAATATGCTCTACGATGGCCCCAAGCGCCTCTACTACCTGGGACCGATGTTCCGCCACGAGCGCCCGCAGCGCGGCCGCTACCGCCAGTTCCACCAGATCGGCGCCGAGGCCCTGGGCTTTGCCGGCCCCGACGTCGACGCCGAGCAGATCGCGATGGCCTGCGACCTGTGGGCCGAGCTCGGCCTGAAGGACGTCGCGCTCGAGATCAACAGCCTGGGCCAGCTGGCCGAGCGCCAGGCGCACCGCGCCGCGCTGATCGCCTATCTCGAGCAGCACCAGGAGCAGCTCGACGAGGACGCACGCCGCCGCCTCTACAGCAACCCGCTGCGCATCCTCGACACCAAGAACCCCGCGATGCAGGCCCTGGTCGAGTCGGCTCCGAAGCTGATGGACTACCTGGGCGAGGAGTCGCTGGGCCACTTCAACGGCCTGCGCGCGCTGCTCGACGCCCAGGGCATCGTCTACCGCATCAACCCGCGCCTGGTGCGCGGCATGGACTACTACAACCTCAGCGTGTTCGAGTTCGTCACGACCGCGCTGGGTTCGCAGGGCACGGTCTGCGCCGGCGGGCGCTACGACGGCCTGATCGCGCAGATTGGCGGCAAGCCGGCCCCGGCAGTGGGCTGGGCGCTGGGTGTCGAGCGCATCCTCGAGCTGCTCAAGGAGCAGCAGCTGCTGCCCGCGGTTCCGGTGCCCGACTGCTACGCCGTCGTGCCGCAGCGCGAGGCGCTGACGCAGGTCATGCCGGTGCTGCGAGCGCTGCGCTCGGCGGGCGTCTCGGTGCAGATGCACGCTGGCGGCGCGGACGGCCACGGCAGCATGAAGTCGCAGTTCAAGAAGGCCGACGGCAGCGGCGCGCGCTACGCGCTGATCTTCGGCGACAGCGAACTCGCGGCCGGCCAGGTGGCGGTCAAGCCCCTGCGCGAGGGCGCCGGCGCCATCGCCGAGCAGACCCTGTTCACGCTCGACTCGGTGGCCGACTGGGCCTGCCAGCTGCGTCAGTCCTGAGCCGTCCTCCGTCGCTGAAGCCGCCCTTATGGGCCTACAATGACCGGCGAGGGGGCCTCCGCCCCCGCCTCACTTTCCCCATCGACAGCGCCCATGGCTTCCCATCTCGACCTGGAAGAGCAGGAACAGCTCGCCAACCTCAAACATTTCTGGACCCGCTACGGCAACCTGATCAGCTGGCTGCTGATCGTCGTGCTGGGGACCTATGCCGCCTTCAACGGCTGGCAGTACTGGCAGCGCAAGTCGGCCCAGGAAGCCGCCGCCCTCTACGAGGAGCTCGAGCGCGCCGTGCAGGCCGCCGATGCCGACCGCATCCAGCGCGTCTGGGCGGACGTGCAGGACAAGGCCGGTCGCGCCCAGCAGGGCCAGCAGGCCGGCCTGCTGGCCGCGCGCGCCCTGCACGAGGCGGGCAAGCTCGACGAGGCCCGCAAGGCCCTGGCCTGGGTGGCCGACAAGTCGGGCGACGATGCGCTGGTGACGGTCGCGCGTCTGCGCCAGGCCAGCCTCGCGCTCGAAGCCAAGGACCCCGAGCAGGCGCTCAAGGCGCTGGACTTCAAGCCGGCGCCGGGATTCGAGCCGCTGCAGGCGGACCGCCGCGGCGACGTCTTGCTCGCGCAGGGCCAGCACGATGCCGCCCGCAGCGAATACCAGAAGGCGTGGAACGGCCTGGCCGGCGAGCCCGAATACCGCCGCATCGTCGAATCCAAGCTCAACGCGCTCGGCATCGATCCCCAGCCTGATGCAAGCACACCCAAGCAGTGAGTCACGTGATGTTCCGCTCCAAGCCCATGATGCCTAGCCTGTTGCTGGCGGCCGTCGCAGCCATGCTGATGGCTGGCTGTTCCTCCAGTCCCGAACGGCCGGAGCCGGCTGCTCTGGCCTCCTTCAGCCCCAGCCTGCAAGCCCGCCAGATCTGGAAGGTCGAGGTCGGCGTCCCGGCGCCCCTATCGCTGCCGGCCCTGGTCGGCGGCGAAGTCGCGCTCGCCAGCGAGTCCGGCTCGGTGCTGGTGCTCGATGCGGCCAGCGGCAGCGTGCGCTGGCAGGCCAGGCTCGATGGCCCCATCGCCGTCGGCATCGGCTACGACGGAGAAGTCGCCGCCGTCCTGACCCAGGCCAACGAACTCGTCTCACTCGCTCAAGGCAAGGTGCTGTGGCGCTCCCGGCTGGCGGCGCGCTCATTCACCGTACCGCTGGTGGCGGGAGGTCGCATCTTCGTGCTCGCCGGCGACCGCAGCCTGAGCGCCTTCGATGCACGCAGCGGTTCCCGGATCTGGAGCCAGCCCGCGCGCGGCACCGAACCGCTGATCCTGCAGCAGCCCGGCGTACTGATGGCGGTGGGCAATACCCTGCTCGCCGGCATCGGCGGCCGCCTGGTCGGCATCAATCCGAACAACGGCTCGACGCGCTGGGAAGCCCCTCTGGCTTCGCCGCGCGGCCTCAACGAGATCGAACGACTGGTCGACCTGGTCGGTCCGGCCGGGCGCGAGCAGGTCCAGGTCTGCGCGCGCGCCTTCCAGTCCGCCGTCGGCTGCATCGACGCCCAGCGCGGCGCATTGGCATGGTCCAGGCCAGCCAATGGCTCGGTGGGCCTCGGCCTGGCTGACGGATCGGTCTACGGCGTCGAAGGCAACGGACGTATCCTGGCGTGGAAGGCCGATGGCGGCGAAGTCCTGTGGCAGTCCGAACTGCTGCTGCACCGTGGCCTGACCGCGCCGCTGGCCGCCGGCCGCTCGATCGCGATCGGTGATGCGCAAGGCTATGTCCATGTGCTGGCGCGCCAGGACGGCAAGCTGCTCAACCGTCTCGCTACCGATGGCTCGGCCATCGTCTCCGCTCCCCTGCTGGCAGGCTCCAACCTGCTGGCACTGACACGCAAAGGCGCACTCTACGCCTGGCGCCCCGAATGAAACCTGTCATCGCCCTGGTGGGCCGACCCAACGTCGGCAAGTCCACCCTTTTCAACCGCCTGACCAAGACGCGCGACGCCATCGTCGCCGACTTTCCCGGCCTCACGCGCGACCGCCACTACGGCAACGCGCGGCTGGGCAAGCGCGAGTTCATCGTCATCGACACCGGCGGCTTCGAGCCCGATGCCGGCAGCGGCATCTTCAAGGAGATGGCCAAGCAGACCCAGCAGGCCGTCGCCGAATCCGATGTCGTCATCTTCGTGCTCGACGCGCGTGGCGGCCTGAGCGCGCAGGACCACGACATCGCCAACTACCTGCGCAAGCTCAACAAGCCCACGCTGCTTGTGGCCAACAAGGCCGAAGGCATGAAGGAGGGCGCGCAGCTGGTCGAGTTCTACGAGCTCGGCCTGGGCGAGGTGCTGCCGGTCTCGGCCGCCCACGGCCAGGGCGTGCGCTCCATGGTCGAGGCCGCGCTCGACAAGCTGATCTGGCCCGAGGAAGTGGAGGAGCCGGCTCCCGAGGAGGTCGTGATCAAGCTCGCGGTCGCCGGTCGCCCCAACGTCGGCAAGTCGACGCTGATCAACGCCTGGCTGGGCGAAGAGCGCCTGGTCGCCTTCGACATGCCGGGCACCACGCGCGACGCGATCTCGGTGCCGTTCGAGCGCAACGGCCAGAAGTTTGAGCTGATCGACACCGCCGGCCTGCGCCGCAAGGGCCGCGTCTTCGAGGCGATCGAGAAGTTCTCGGTCGTCAAGACGCTGCAGGCGATCGAGAACGCGCATGTCGTGCTGCTGCTGCTCGACGCCACCGAAGGCGTGACCGACCAGGACGCGCATATCGCGGGCTACGCGCTCGAGAGCGGTCGTGCCGTGGTGCTGGCGGTCAACAAGTGGGACGCGATCGACAGCTACCAGCGCGAGACCTTGCAGCGCTCGATCGAGAGCCGGCTCGCATTCCTCAAGTTCGCTCCGCTGCACCTGATCTCGGCCAGGAAGCGCCAGGGCATCGGTCCGCTCTGGACCTCGATCGCCAAGGCCTACGCCTCGGCCATGATCAAGATGCCGACGCCGCTGCTGACCCGCCTGCTGCAAGAGTCGATCGCGCTGCAGGCGCCCAAGCGCGGCGGCATGTACCGGCCCAAGATGCGCTATGCCCACCAGGGCGGCATGAACCCGCCGGTGATCGTGATCCACGGCAACTCGCTCGACAACGTCGACAACGCCTACCGGCGCTTCCTCGAGGGGCGCTTCCGCAAGGCCTTCGACCTGGTTGGCACGCCGCTGCGCATCGAGTTCAAGACCTCGGCCAACCCCTACGACGAATGATGCTGCCGCAGCCGGGCCGAAAGAAGCCGGCCGGCTGTGGTATGGTCACCTCTTCCAAACTTCTTGAACACGGAGCATATCGTGAGCAACAACAAAGGCCAACTCTTGCAAGACCCCTTCCTGAACCAGCTGCGCCGCGAGCATGTGCCGGTTTCGATCTACCTGGTCAACGGGATCAAGCTGCAAGGCCAGATCGAGTCCTTCGATCAGTACGTCGTGCTGCTGCGCAACACCGTGACCCAGATGGTCTACAAGCACGCGATTTCGACCATCGTTCCGGGACGTCCGGTCCAGTTCAGCGCCAACCAGCCCGCTGAAGCGGACTGATCCTGGCCTTGAACGACAGCCAAAAACCCCAGTCGGGACTGCCGGGCGTCGTGCTCGTCGGGGTCGACCTGGGGTTTCCTCATTTTGACGCCGAGCTCGAGGAGCTGGCCCAGCTGGCCCAGACGGCCGGCTACCGGGTGCTGGATCGCGTGAGCTGCAAGCGCCGCGCGCCCGATCCCTCGCTGTTCATAGGCTCCGGCAAGGCCGAGGAGATCAAGGCGCTGGCGCTGGGGCATGGCGCCACCGAAGTCCTGTTCGACCAGGCGCTGAGCCCGTCGCAGCAGCGCAACCTCGAGCGCTTCCTCGGCATGCCGGTGAACGACCGCACGCTGCTGATCCTCGAGATCTTCGCCCAGCGCGCGCGCAGCCACGAGGGCAAGCTGCAGGTCGAGCTGGCCAGGCTGCAATACCTCAGCACCCGTCTCGTGCGGCGCTGGTCCCACCTCGAGCGCCAGAGCGGCGGCATCGGCATGCGCGGCGGTCCGGGCGAGACCCAGATCGAGCTGGACCGCCGCATGATCGGCGACGCGATCAAGCGCACCAAGGAACGGCTCGAGAAGGTCAAGCGCCAGCGCAGCACCCAGCGGCGCCAGCGCGAGCGGCGCGACGCCTTCACCATCTCGCTGGTCGGCTACACCAACGCCGGCAAGTCCTCTCTGTTCAACGCGCTGGTCAAGGCGCGCGCCTACGCGGCCGACCAGCTGTTCGCGACGCTCGACACCACGACGCGCCAGCTCTACCTCGGCGAGCTCGGCCGCAGCGTCTCGCTGTCGGACACGGTGGGATTCATCCGCGACCTGCCTCACGGCCTGGTCGAGGCCTTCGCCGCCACGCTGCAGGAGGCGCGAGACGCCGACCTGCTGCTGCACGTGGTCGATGCCTCCAACCCCGAGCATCCCGAGCAGATTGCCGAGGTGATGCGGGTGCTGGGCGAGATCGGCGCCGACGACCTGCCGCAGATCCTGGTCTTCAACAAGCTCGACGCCATGCCCGAGGAAAGGCAACCGCGCCAGCTGCTCGACCAGGTGGAGCTCGACGGCGCGAGCGTGCAGCGCATCTTCCTGAGCGCACACAGCGGCCAGGGCCTGGACCTGCTGCGGGGCCTGCTGGCCGAGCGCGCGAGCGAGCGGCTGCAAGTCTCGCAACCCGATAGCCCCGAGCCCGGCGCAGGGGCATGGGATTCGGCACAATAGCCTTCATCCATCGCAACATCGTCATCCATGAACATCAACTTGACTCGCCTGCGCGCGGTCCGCTGGGATCGCTTCAAGGGCATGTTCAACCTCAACGACCCCCGCTGGGGGCGCGGCAGCGACGACGGCAAGTCCGGTGCCGAGGACCATCGAGAACCGCAGCGGCCCCAGCGTCCGCAGGGGCCTAACCAGGGGCCGCCCGACCTCGACGAGCTCTGGCAGGACTTCAACCGCAAGCTTTCGGGCCTGTTCGGTGGCAAGTCGGGCGGCGGCAAGTCGGGTGGGAACTTCCCCGGCCTGCAGCCCGGTCCGAAGGGAAGGGGAATCGGCCTGGGCGTGATCGGAGGAGCGCTGGTGCTGGTCTGGCTGGGAACCGGCTTCTTCATCGTGCAGGAAGGCCAGCAGGCCGTCATCACCCAGTTCGGCCGCTATCACAGCACGGTCGGCGCCGGCTTCAACTGGCGCCTGCCCTATCCGGTCCAGCGCCACGAGACGGTCAACGCGACCCAGATTCGCTCGCTCGACGTCGGCGGCGACGCCGTCATGCGCGCCACCGGCCTGCGCGAGTCGGCCATGCTGACCGAGGACGAGAACATCGTCGAGATCAAGTTCGCGGTCCAGTACCGCCTCAGCGACGCGCGCGCCTTCCTGTTCAACAGCCGCGACCCTGAAGACTCGGTGCGCAAGGCGGCCGAGACTGCGGTGCGCGAGGTGGTGGGCAAGATGAGGATGGATGCGGCGCTCGCCGACGAGCGAGACCAGA
>JBDLTM010000105.1:0-7858 GCA_039805805.1 Pseudomonadota bacterium
CGGCGACACCACCGGACGATCTCCCAGCAGCCTGGCCGTCACGGCCAGCGGCACGAGCAGGTTGACGATGGAGGGAAGGAAAAGGCCTTTCATGATTTCGACCGTGGTGATCTGGCCGCCGATCCACAGCATGGTGGTGGTGACGTCGCCGATCGGAGTCCAGGCACCGCCCGCGTTGGCCGCGATGATGATGATGCCGGCGAAGAAGATCCGGTCCTCGCGCTTGGCCAGCAGCTTCTTCATCAGCGAGACCATCACGATGGTCGTGGTGAGGTTGTCCAGGATGGCGCTGAGGAAGAAGGTCGTGAAGCCGACCATACACATCAGCTTGGACAGCCTGGTGGTCTTGATGCGGGCGGTGATGACCTCGAAGCCGTTGTGCGCGTCGACCACCTCGACGATGGTCATGGCGCCGATCAGGAAGAAGACGATCTGCGCGGTTGCCGTCAGCGATTCGCCCAGCTGCTCGCTGAGCTGGTGCGCCTCGATGCCAGACAGCGCGTAGAGGGTCCAGAGCAGGCCGGCGCCGATCAGCGCCGAGGCGGACTTGTTGATTTTCAGAGGGTGCTCGAGCGCGATGGCCGCATAGGCCAGCACGAACACGATGACGAGTGCCGTGAGCATGTTGACGGTCTCCGAATAGTCTTGTGAATCTGGAATAGAAAAGGTCTTGCGCAAGCCTGGCGTAAGACCTCTGGGCGATCGTTGTAGATTACACAAACAATGTTTCCGCGCTGCGCTCAGTTTTCGTCTGCGAGCGACAACAGGCCCGACGCCTTTTCCTGAGGCAGCGCCTCGACATTCTTCAGCGCTCGACCCATCGCGCGGCTGCGCACCTCGGCGCCTTCCAGGCTGTTGAGCACGGTCTGGGTCTGGGCCTTGACCTTGGCCAAGGTGTCGCCGAACTTGCCGAACTCGGTCTTGACCGCGCCCAGCACCTGCCAGACCTCGCTGGAGCGTTTCTCCAGCGCCAGCGTGCGGAACCCCATCTGCAGCGCGTTGAGCATGGCCAGCAGCGTGGTCGGGCCGGCCAGCGTGACGCGGTGCTCGCGCTGCAGCGCCTCGACCAGGCCCGGGCGGCGCAGCACCTCGGCGTACAGGCCCTCGGTCGGCAGGAACAGCAACGCGAAGTCGGTCGTGTGCGGCGGCTCGAGGTACTTGTCTGCGATCGAGCGCGCCTCGAGCCGGATGCGCTGCTCGAGCGCCTTGGCCGCCAGCTCGGCGGCGACCGGGTCGGCACGGCGCTGCGCGTCGAGCAGGCGCTCGTAGTCCTCGTTCGGGAACTTGGCGTCGATCGGCAGCCAGACCGGCGCGCCGTCATCGCCCTTGCCGGGCAGGCGGATCGCGAAATCGACCACGTTGCGGCTGCCCGGGCGCGTCGCGACCTGGGCCGCGTACTGCTCGGGCGCGAACACCTGCTCGAGCAGGGCCGCGAGCTGCGCCTCGCCGAACATGCCGCGCGTCTTGACGTTGCTCAGCAGGTGCTTGAGGTCGCCGACGCCGGCGGCCAGCGCCTGCATCTCGCCCAGGCCCTTGTGCACCTGCTCCAGGCGCTGCGCCACATGGGCGAAGCTCTCGCTCAGGCGCTGCTCGAGCGTGCGGTGGAGTTTTTCGTCGACGGTGGCGCGCATCTCGTCGAGCTTGGCGGCGTTGCTCTGCTGCAGCTGCTGCAGCTGGGCTTCCAGGGTGGCGCGCAGCTCGGCCAGCCGATTCGCGTTCGATTCGCTCAAGCCCTGCCATTGCTGGATCAGCGTGTCGCCCAGGCTGCCGCGCAGCTGCACCAGCTGTTGCGCCAGCGCGTCGAGCCGCTCGCCCTGGCTGCGGCTGGCCTCGACGCCCTGCCGCACCACGGCCTCCTGGAAGCTGGCCAGGCCTTGCGCCTGCTCCTGGCGCTGGCCGCGCGCGGAATCGGCCAGCTCGCGGCGCAGCTCGCGTTCGACGCGGTCGAGCTGGTCGCCAAGCTGGTCGACCGCCGCCGCCAGCTGCTGACGTTCGAGCTCCTGCTGCGGCGACGCGGCCACCCTGCCCTGACGCCACCAGAGCAGGCCGATGCCAGCGAGGTTGAGCAGTCCCAGCGCCACGATGACGGGATCGGTCATGGAATTCCTTGTCCTGAAAGACCGACGGCCAGCCACCCGACTGGGCGCTGGCCGTCTGATTCGGTCAATGCCGACTGCGGGTTCAGACCGCCAGCAGCTCGACTTCGAACAGCAGCGTGGCGTTGGGCGGGATCACGCCGCCGGCGCCGCGCGCGCCATAGCCCAGGCTGGCCGGGATCACGAGGCGGCGGGTGCCACCGACGGCCATGCCCTGCACGCCCTCGTCCCAGCCCTTGATGACATGGCCGGCGCCGAGCGGGAAGACGAAGGGCTGGCCGCGGTCCTTGCTCGAATCGAACTTGGCGCCCTGCTGACCGTCGTTGTAGAGCCAGCCGGTGTAGTGCACGACGACGCGCTGGCCCGCTTGGGCGACGGCGCCCGAGCCGACGGTGGTGTCTTCGTACTGCAGGCCTGAGGGAGTGCTGATCATCTGGAATTCCTGTTGCAAAAAATGTGAAATGGTAAGGCAAGCCTGGCTCAGTCGAGCCAGGTGGTGAAGGACTCGACCGGAACCCGCGGGGTGCGGAACTCGTTCACCCTGGCCAGCGGGTCGGCATAGCCGAGCGACAGGCCGCAGACCAGCATTTCGTCCTCGCCGGCGCCGACATGCGGCATGACGATGCGGTGATAGTCCAGCCAGGCGCCCTGCGGGCAGCTGTCGAGGCCATGCACCCGCGCCAGGATCATCAGGTTCTGCAGGAACATGCCGAGGTCGAGCAGGGCACCGCGTCCGAGTCGACGGTCGATCGTGAACATGATGCCGACCGGCGCGTCGAAGAAGCGGTAGTTGCGCTGATGCTGCTGGTACATGGCTTCCTTGTCAGCCTTGCCGATGCCGAGCAGGCCGTAGAGGCCCCAGCCGTTCTCGCGCCGGCGCGCCAGATAGGGGTCGAACCATTGCGGGGGATAGTAGTCGTAGGGGCTCTGGTACTGGGCGGCCAGCGCCGGATCCTCGCGCGCGGCATCCTGGGCGGAGCAGACCTTGGCGACCAGATCGTCGCGGCTGGAACCCTGCAGCACATAGACTTTCCAGGGCTGGATGTTGACGCCCGAGGGAGCGCGGCTGGCGACTTCGAGCAGCCGGCCCAGCAGCTCGCGCGGCACCGGATCGGGCAGGAAGGCGCGGGCGGAATAGCGGCCGCAGATGGCGGCTTCCACGCTCGCGGGGTCCATCACTGCCGGCTCGGCAAGGGTGGCATCTTCTTGGATCAAGTCTTGTCTCCTCTTGTGGGTCGTGCCGCCGTCAAGGCAGCGGCAGGCGGATTCCATTGTGCCAGCCGGCCGGTCATGTCCCGGCGCCAAGGCGCAGGTCCTTCCAGCGTTGCCAGTAATCCAGCGCCAGCCGGTAGCTGTTGAGCTGCAGGCCGACCATGGCGGGAATATCGCGTCCATAGCCGCCGGCCATCGTCATCGCCAGCGGAATCCGGCGCTGCCAGGCCCAGTCCAGCACGCGGCGGTCACGCGCTTCCAGGCCGTCTGCGCTCAGGCTCAGGTGGCCGAGACGGTCGTTCTCGTGCGGGTCCATGCCGGCCAGGTAGATTACCAGGCCGGGATCGAAGCGTCGCTCGGCTTCGTCCAGGCCCTGCTCGAGCGCAGCCAGGTAGTCGTCGTCGCCGCAACCGTCGGGCAGGCCGATGTCGCAGTCGCTCGGCTCCTTGCGGAAGGGAAAATTCTTCTCGCCGTGCAGCGAGAGCGTGAACACGCTGTCGTCCTCCCGGAAGATGCTGGCCGTGCCGTTACCCTGGTGCACGTCGAGGTCGATGACCAGCACCCGCAGCGGCGAACGGCGCCAGGCCGGGCCGCGCCGGCCCCATTCAGCCTGCATCACGCGTGCGGCCACCGCCACGTCGTTGAAGACGCAGAAGCCCGAGCCCTTGTCGGCATAGGCATGGTGGGTACCGCCGGCCAGGTTGGCCGCCAGGCCCTCGCCGGCCAGCGCGGCGCGGCAGGCCTGCAGGGTGGCGCCGACGGAACGCCGCGCGCGTTCTGCCATCGCGGGCGACCAGGGAAAGCCGATCTCGCGCTGCTGCGCCGCTGTCAGGGTGCCCTGCGCCACCGCCGCAACGTAGGCGGGCTGATGGACCAGCGCGAGCTCGCCGTCGCTGGCGGCAGCGGCCGGCGCCAGCCGCACGCCAGGCAGCTGCTGCACCAGCGCCTCGCGCAGCAGGGCGTACTTGGCCATCGGGAAACGGTGCCCCTCGGGCAGGGGCAGGACGAACTGGTCTGAATAGAAGGCTTGCACAGCCGCATTCTGACTCATGACGGCGCCGTGCCAGATCAAAGGCCTGGATGGGAAAGGGTCGGGGCAGAACGCTTGCATTGCCAGCGCAGTTCCCTATAATGCAACTCATGCTGCACTGCAGCAATGCCTTGCCAGCCTGCCGCTCAATCCCGAGCCCGGCCGCCATTCAGGAGAATCCCAATGCTGACCCCGGAACAAATCCTTGCTGCCCAGAAAGCCAACATCGAAACCCTGTTCGGCCTGACTCAAAAGGCCTTCGAGGGCGTCGAGCGCCTGGTCGACCTCAACCTGCAGACCACCCGCGCCACCTTCAACGAGATGTCGCTCAACACGAATGCCGTGCTCAGCGTCAAGGACGCGCAGGAACTGCTCGAGTTGCAGGCTCGCCTGATGCAGCCGCTGGCTGACAAGCTCAGCGCCTACAGCCGCGAGCTGTTCGCGATCGCCTCCGACACCAGCGCCGAATTCGCCAAGGCCGCCGAGGACCAGGGCGCCGATGCCCAGCACAAGTTCATGACTGTCTTCGAGAACCTGGCTCGCAATGCCCCGGCCGGCTCCGAGCCCATGGTCACCGCGGTGCGCAGCGCTGTCAACGCAGCTGCCGGCGCCATGGAGCAGGTACAGCAGGCGGTCAAGCGGGCCACCGAAATGACCCAGGGCAATGTTCAGACTCTGACTCACCCGGCGCCGACCAAGCCGGCGGCCCGCAAGCGCTGACCCGTTCAGCCATCGCGGCCGATCCAAGCAACCAGGAAAGGTTGTCTCCTCGGGTCCCTTGGAACGGGGGTTCAGGGACCCTTTACAGGCCTCGCGGCGACGCGGGGCTTTTTTTCGTCCTGGCTCTTGCGGTGGCGCAGGCCTCAGGAACCAGCCAGCGCGACTCGGCTGGCCTGCAGCCGCTCGCGCAGGCGCGGCAGGGCGGCCTGCATCGCCTGACGCCCGGCGACGATCGAGCGCTGGCGGGCCGAGAAGTCGGCGCTGCCCACGCCCTTGAGCTCGGGCTTGATCACCAGGTCGGCCTCGGCCAGCGCATAGCGGTTGATGGTCTGGCCCATGATGTCGAAGGTCTGCATCAGGACCTTGAAGGTGTCGCTGGTCGCATTGCCGTCGGGCGGACTCGAGATGTTGACCGCGATGACGAACTCGGCCCCCATCTGGCGCGCCTGCTGCACCGGCACCGGTGCGACCAGGCCGCCATCGACATATTCGCGCCCCGCGATCGCGACCGGCGAGAAAACGCCCGGCACCGCGCTGGAGGCGCGCACCGCGGTTCCGGTGTCGCCGCGCTGGAACAGCATTCCCTGCCCATTGGCGAGGTCGGTCGCGACGATGCCCAGCGGGCGCTTGAGCTCCTGGATAGGCTTGCCCTGTACCTGCTGGTTGACATAGCGCGCCAGCGCGTCGCCTCGCAGCAGTCCGCGGTTGAACAGCGGCAGCGTCCAGTCGGTGATGGCGGCCTCCTCCATCCTGAGCGCGGCCTGCTCGAGCTCGGCGCCGTTGCGCCCGCTGGCATAGAGCGCGGCGACCAGGCTGCCGGCCGAGGTGCCGACCACCAGGTCGGGCACGATGCCATGCTGCTCGAGCACCTGGATCACGCCGACATGGGCAAAGCCGCGCGCGGCACCGCCCCCGAGCGCCAGCCCGATGCGGGGGGCGCGTGTGCGCTGGGGCTCGGACGGCGGACGCTGGGCCTGCGCCGGCGGCACGGGATCGGCCGGCATCGGCACGCTGGCGCAACCGGCCATCACGCCCATCCAGGCCAGGCCTGCACCGAGCCAGGCACGGCGCGAAACTGCGCTGCCACCTTCTGGAAGATTTATCGACATTCCCAAATCAGATCTGTTGCAAACAATGGATCTGATTCTGCACCAGCGCCAAGGTTCCTGCCGCTGGCGCAGCAGCCTGCCCTCGCCATCGGCGAAAATAGCGTCGTGGCCATACCCCAGTCTTTCATCCAGGAACTCCTCGCCCGCGTCGACATCGTCGAGGTCGTCGGCCGCTACGTCCAGCTCAGGAAGGGCGGAGCCAACTTCATGGGGCTGTGTCCCTTCCACGGCGAGAAGTCGCCCTCCTTCAGCGTCAGCCCGAGCAAGCAGTTCTTCCACTGCTTCGGTTGCGGCAAGCATGGCAACGCGGTCGGCTTCCTGATGGAGCACACCGGCGTCGGATTCGTCGAGGCGGTCAAGGATCTGGCTCAGCAGGCCGGCCTGCAGGTGCCACAGGAGGACCTGAGCCCGCAGGAGCGCGCGCGCGCCGCCGAGCAGCGCCAGCAGCAGGCCACGCTCAACGACGTGCTCGAGAAGGCGGCGCAGGCCTACCGCGAGCAGCTGCGCCATTCGCGGCGCGCGATCGACTACCTGAAGGGGCGCGGCCTTTCCGGGCAGGTCGCCAAGTCCTTCGGCCTGGGCTACGCGCCCGAAGGCTGGCGCTTCCTGTCGACCGTGCTGCCCGACTATCAGAGCCCGCTGCTGGTCGACTCCGGCCTGGTGATCGCCTCCGAAGACGCGCCCGCCACCGAGGGCGAGGAAGCGCGGGAAACACGCGCGGGCAAGCGCTACGACCGCTTCCGCGACCGCATCATGTTCCCGATCCGCAACGTGAAGGGGGAATACATCGGCTTCGGCGGCCGGGTGCTCGACCGCGGCGAGCCGAAGTACCTGAACTCGCCCGAGACGCCGGTGTTCAGCAAGGGCCACGAGCTCTACGGACTGTTCGAGGCGCGCAGCGCGATCCGCCAGGCTGGCTACTGCCTGGTGACCGAGGGCTATATGGACGTGGTCGCGCTGGCCCAGCTCGGCTTCGCGCACGCGGTCGCGACCCTGGGCACTGCCTGCACGCCGGACCACCTGAGGCTGCTGCTGCGCTTCACCGACTCGGTGGTGTTCAGCTTCGACGGCGACGCCGCCGGCCGGCGCGCCGCGCGCAAAGCGCTCGAGGCCGCCCTGCCCTGGGCCAGCGACACGCGCTCGATCCGCTTCCTGTTCCTGCCGCCCGAACACGACCCCGACAGCTATATCCGCGAGCACGGTCCCGAAGTCTTCGCCCAGGCCGTGAGGGAGGCGACGCCGCTGAGCCGCTTCCTGCTCGACGCGGCGGCAGCCGACTGCGATCTGGAGACCGCCGAGGGCCGCGCGCGCATGGCGGCGCAGGCGCAGCCGCTCTGGAGCGCGATGCCCGACGGCGCGCTCAAGCGCCAGCTGCTGGCCGAACTGGCTGACGGCATCGGCCTGGAGACGCGCGAGCTGGCCCAGCTCTGGGACGCGCAGGCCAGGCGGCAGCCGGGAGCGACGCGCGGCGGCAAGGGCAGGTCCGGCAGCGGCCTCCCGCCTGCCGCCGGTGCGGCCGGCCTGGCTCCTCTGCCCGATGCAGCGCCGCAGTGGCAAGAGGCCGGCATTCCCCAAGAGCCTGGCCTGGAACACGGCGCCGAGCCCGAACTCCGGCCCGGCAAGGCGCTTGCGCCCTGGTCCAGGCCGGGCTGGAAGCCGGCCCGGCGCGGCAGCGCGCGCGGCCTGCTGGG